>NZ_SJOS01000046.1:0-19666 GCF_012027765.1 Pseudoflavonifractor sp. SW1122
AAACTTGTTCTTCTCCAATTTCTCAGGCAAAACCCAGCGCCCCAGCCGGGGACGCTCCGCTGGGCCCGATTTCTCCCCGATGAGAAATCGGGGAAAGAATCGCCAAAGGCGGGGCCTTCCCCCGCCTTGTGGAATCCACCCCGCGGTACTGGATGCACCTGCGTCCTCCTTGCTTCGGCCCTTGGGCTGGTAGGGTCACATAGATGGTGTGGAACTTCTACAGAAAGTACCTGCTTCTCTGGCAGACAGTGCTTCTATCGCCAGGGCCTTACTCTGGTGAGCCGCTGTCCCCAGCGGTCGGCGGCGGGAACGCCGCTTCTCCAAGATAGGCCCGGACATGAAAACCACCCAGCTGTAGGGCCAGCTGCCAGGATAGCCTGGTGTGGTGGCACGACTAGGCGCCACAGCAAGGGTGACGGGCCGAACCTAGACTTGACGCAGGCCCAGCCTCGTACCCCAAGGGAGGTCCTTAGGGGGGAACGCCCTAAGTGGCTTTTCGTCCATTTTGGCCACTCAAAATGGACCCCAGCGGAGCGTCCCTGGAAGGGCGCTGGGTTCTACCCAGGAAATTGGAGCAGGACAATCCCTCCGACCCAGCTTACGCCGGGCCACCTCCCTTTACACAAGGGAGGCTTTTGAAGTAAAAAAGTACGGTCAGCCGAAGCTGACCGTACTTTTTGTAGTTCTAGAGCTTAGCGACGGGTCTGCTTGCGCACCACCACGGCAGTGCTCAGCAGCAGCACGGTGGAGGCCAGGATGGCCACATACACCAGCAGCAGAGACTGGTCGCCAGTCTGAGGCACCTTCTCGGGCTTCTCGGTGGCCTGAGGCTTGTCGGTGGTCTCAGGCTTCTGGGAGGCCTCGGGCTTGTCGGTGGTCTCGGGAGCGCCGCCGGCGGTGAGGCCGTTCATGGCGTCGCTGAGGGCAGCCACAGCAGCGTTCACGGTAGCCTGGTCGTCCTCGGAGAGGGTCTCGTCGGCCATGACAGCCTGAGCGTTCTGGAGAGCCGTGCGGAAGGTGGCCACGGACTCGGCGGTGTAGCCGGTCAGGTCGATGCCCTCGGCCTTGCCGATCAGGTCCTCCAGGATGGACTTGTCCGCCTTGTAGCGCTGGGCCAGGATGGCATTGAGCAGAGCGTCAGCGGCATCGTCCATTGCACCCTGCATGGTGTCGCCAGCCTCGGCCAGGATCTTCTCGGCATCGGCCAGAGCGTCCACCAGCAGCTGCCAGTTGTCGGAGACATACTTGTCCGCGTTGTCCATCATCTGGTTGGCGCGGTCCACCAGGAGCTGGAGGGCGGCGGGGTTGCCCTTGACCCAGTCCAGCATCCACACGGCGTTGAGCAGACGGTCGGTGACCTCTTCCACCTGAGCCTGGGTGTAGGCGCTGGGATTGTCCAGGATGGCCTTGGCATCGGCCAGAGCCTGCTCATAGTAGGCCTTGGCGCTGTCGATGAGGTTGGAGTAGTCCTCCGCCGCAGCTCTGTCATAGATGTCCTTGAGCAGAGTGGTGTCGGCGGGCTCGTTGGCAGTCCACTTGGCGTACAGGGTAATGTCGGCAGTGACAGCGGTGTCAAAGTCGTAAGCGGTGGTGCAGTTCTCGTCGGTGTACCAGCCGGCGAAGGTGTAGCCCTCCATCACGGGAGCCTCGGGCTGAGCCACGGTCTGGCCATCGACCACCACCACGGCCTCCACAGCGGAGCCGCCCATGGAGTTGAAGGTCACCTGGTGCTTGGCGGTGGGAGTCACGCCGTTGGCGTAGAACATCACGTCGTCCACCTGACCCACAAAGGAGTTGGTCTCAGAGCCGATGCGGGCCACGGGAATGTTGAAGGAGGAGTAGGTGATGCCGGTCTTGCCCATGAACTGGGTGGTGGCGTGCTCGTCGGGGAGGAAGTAACCCACAGCGGCGATCTTCTGGCCGTCCACCTGCAGGTAGGTCTTGTTGCCCTCGTTGGTGACGGTCAGCTCCACCCACTCATCGCAGGGCAGGTCATAGTCGAACTCGTACTCATACAGCTCACGGGCAAAGCCCAGCTTCCAGGTGCCGTCCTCATTGGCGATGGCCTTGATGGTGGTCTCGCCGTAGGCGGCGTCGGCTTCCAGGATGATCTGCTCGCCGGAGTTGGAGGTGCTGGCCTTAAACAGCCGCAGGGACACGGTGTTCTTGGGGCCCATGACGTCCAGACCGGTGGAGGCGTAGGAGCTGTCCCCGGTGAGGGTCAGGGTGCCGTCGGTGAGGGTGGCGCCGGTGAGGGTCAGGTCACGGCCGTTGCCGGAGCGGTCCTGGGTGTCGGTGAAGGAATACTGAGCGTACTCCTGAGTGCCCTCAGCCAGGTCGATGGTGTGATAGGGGTTGGTGTTGGGGGCAGCGCCCAGGGTGGCCACGTCGGCCTTCAGGGTGGCGTAGTCACGGTCCAGGCCGTTGCCGCCAGTGCCCCACATCTTGGTGCCCAGGTAGGGCAGAGCGTCCACGAACCGGGAATAGGTATCCGTCTCGTTGATGCCAGCGGCACGGGTGTCAATGTTGTCGTTCCAGATGGCGTAGCAGGCGCCCAGCATCTGAGCGGAGCCGGAGGGGATCCAGGTACCGCCCATGTTCTCGGGCTCCCAAGAGTTGTACAGGCTCTGGGAATTCAGCCAGTCGCCATAGCCGCCCACGCTGCCGTTGCCGCTGGGCACCATGTACAGGTAGCCGTCAATGGTGTTGACCAGGCCGAAGCCCAGGTTGAACATCTGCTGAGGATTGGCCCATCCGGTGTTCCAGATGTTCATCTGAGCGCCCTGAACGTGCTCGGGGCCGAACTTATAGCCCTCGCCGCCGCTCATAGAGGTCAAACTGCCCCAGACCCGGACCTGACGATGCTT
Source organism: Pseudoflavonifractor sp. SW1122 (assembly GCF_012027765.1). Lineage (NCBI taxonomy): Bacteria > Bacillati > Bacillota > Clostridia > Eubacteriales > Oscillospiraceae > Pseudoflavonifractor > Pseudoflavonifractor sp. SW1122. Next base: position 2,868 of record NZ_SJOS01000046.1, read on the forward strand.
CACGTTCTCGATGTAGTCGATCATCTGAATGAGGAAGTTGCGGTAGGCGGGGTGGCTGGCATAGAACTCATCGGCGCCGATGTGGACGATGGTGTTCTCATCGAAGATGTCCTCGTCGATGTACTCGTCGTAGATCTCCTTGATGATGTCGATGCCCTCCTGCTTGCTGACATCCACATGGTCCACCCAGGGGTGGGCAGTGTCGATCTGGTGGAGCACCAGGTCGGGCTGCTTCAGGGTGTACATGATGTAGTTGGTGATGGACAGAGCGTGGGCGGGCACGTCCAGCTCGGGGATAATATCCACGCCCAGGGCACGGGAGTAGCTCATAAACTCCTTGAACTCGGCCTTGGTGTAGTAGTAGTCCTTGGAGGTCAGGCCCTCATCGGAGTACTCCAGGCGGTAGCCCTGGTAAGCCTGACGGATGCCATCCTCATCCTCGCCGGCCTTGTAGTAGTCCTCCATGAAGATGAGGTTGTCGCTCAGGTGCACATGGAAGCTGTTCATCTTGTACCAGGCCATGGTCTTGGAGATGGTCTTCAGAGTCTCCATGGAGTAGGGCTTACGGCCCACGTCCAGCATGAAGCCACGGTTCTCAAACTCGGGGTAGTCACAGGCGGTACCCTGGGCGATGGTCAGGTTACCGGACAGCTGCAGGGCCTGGAGCACAGAGCGGGTGCCCCAGTAGGCGCCGGTGGCGTCGTTGGCCTGGATGACCACCTGGTCGGTGACCACCATGTTGTAGGTCTCCTTGTCGAAGCCAGCCTGATCGTGGTACACCAGGCTGATGTCGCCGGCCTTGGGGGTGTCGTTGACGATGGGGAGGGTCAGGCCGAACAGGTCCTTCAGGTCGGCCTGGAGCTCCTGAGCCACGGAGGCATAGGTCTCGTCGGCCACGATGCGGCTGTCGGCGGTGATGGCATAGGTCAGACCCTTCTGGTCGGCAGCGGAGTACCACTGGGCCAGCTCAGGCACCACGGCGGGCTTGGCGTTACCCTCGTTGGCGGAGTTGACGCCGGGGATGTCAAGCTCCACGGTGGCGGAGCCACAGGTGGTGGTGTCGTTCTTGTCACGCACGGTGACGGAGATCTCCACGGTGGTATCCACCAGGGGGGTGTGGATGGCGCCGGAGGCATCCACCACCTGCTCGTAGTTGCAGCCCCAGGTGGCGGTGTACTTCTCGGGCACCTCGCCGGTCATGACCACCTTACCGTCCTGAATCTGGACGCTCTGGGCCAGAGCGGCAGCGGTGTTGGCGGGGGTGACCACCACCTCGGACTCCTCCTGGTACACCTCAAACTCGTACAGAGCCACGTTGTTCCAGGTGGCGCTGCTGTACTTCTCCACCCACACCCGGACATAGCGGGCCTCCACAATGCTCTCAAAGTTCACGGTCTGGATGGGAGCGCCGCTGGTCAGCTTGCCCTCAAAGGTCTTCTGGGTGGTCCACTGCTCACCGTCCATGGAGGTCTGCACATACCACTTGTCGGGGTTGTTGCTCTCCCAGTAGAGAATGACGCTGCCCACCATGTAGGTGTTGCCCAGGTTGTAGGTGATGGTGGGGTTCTTCACGCCGATGTCGGTGGCCCAACGGGAGCTCTTGGAGGTCTTGTCGCCGTCACGAGCCTTGTCAGCGGTGAAGGAGGTGCCGCTCTCCACGTTGGTGGCGGAGGCGATCACGCCGTTCTGACGAGCGATGTTGGTGCCCTCGGGGAGCTTCACCACATCGCTGCCAGCATCCTCGGGCATGTGGCCGTACACCTCAAACTCCCGCACACCCACGTTGTACCAGTTGGACACAGCCTCGCCGTACTTGGTCACACGCAGACGCACATACTGAGCGGTGACAGCCTCAGTCAGTTGGTGCTCGGGCTCCAGAGTACCATCGGCAGACTCCACAAACACCTGCTGGGTCCAGTCGGTGCCGTTGGTGGAGGTCTCGATGTAGTAGGTCTGGATGTTGGTCTTTTCCCAGAACACCTTGAAGCCGGTGATGGTGCGCTCCTCGCCCAGGTTCAGCTGGAGCCAGCGCTCGGTGGTACCCTTTCCATCGTTGTTGGTACCCCAGCGGGAGGCCTCATCATAGTTGCCATCGATGGTGGCGGAGGGGGGGAACTTGTCGGTCTCGGTGTCGGAGGCAGTGGCGGTGACGCCGCTCAGGCGGGCCAGGTTGCCGATGACGGGAACCACCTCATCGTTGCCGTACACCTCGAACTCACGCACGCCCACGTTCCACCAATTGGCCACAGCCTGGCCGTACTTGGTGACGCTCAGACGCACATAGCGGGCCACCACAGCGTTCTCCAGCTGGTGCTCCACCTCACGGGCGGCAGCAGCGCCGGTGACCACCACCTGCTGGGTCCACTCAGAGCCATCGGTGGAGGTCTCAATGGTGTAGTCCTGGATGTTGGTCTTCTCCCAGAATACCTTAAAGCTGTCGATGGAGTACCGGGCGCCCAGGTCCAGCTGGAGCCAGCGCTCGGTGGTGCCCTTGCCATCGTTGTTGGTTCCCCAGCGGGAGGTATCCTCATAGTTGCCGTCAATGGTGGCAGAGGGGGGGAACTTGTCGGTCTCGGTGTCGGAGGCAGTGGCTACCACGCCGTCCAGGCGGGCCAGATTCACATTGTCCGCCTTGGGCTGAGCTGCCGCCGATGCGGCCAGACCGCTGGTGAGCATCACAGCTGCCAACAGTGCGGCCAGTCCGCGCTTCAGGGACTTCTTCATACGTTACACCTCTTCCTTCCTATCTTTTCGTGTACTTAGGGCAAGCTTCGCCGGATGTCTTCCGCCCAAAAAAGAATAACCACACGCCCACTGCCTCAATCTGAAGGTCCCATCACCCATTCCTCTCGTCCGAAGCAGTGACACATGTGGTTATGCCTGATTGAACAGTAACATCCCAATGGCCGACAGTTCCACCCCCAGTGGGGAAACCGTCGGCTGTGTGCCGAATCTATTGCCTTTATAGTAATGATAACAGACCAATTTTCACCTGTCCACAGACGGAACAGCCAAACCCATCGGGAAAATTCTATGCATTTTTCACAAGTTTTCCACCTGTGTGGTCTGCCTCGTTGCGGTGTTTCACACAATCCCCAGGGGCAAAATAGGCAATTTTTATTAAAAATAGGAACTGCTGAGAAGCGAAAGCCCGCTTCTCAGCAGTTTTTGGAGCAAATTACTAACCTGCGGCCAATTAGCGCTGACGGCGGCGATGCACCACAACGGCGCCCCCCAACAGGGCCAGAGAGGCGGCCAGAGTCACCACGTAGAGGGTGACGGTGGCGTCGTCGCCGGTCTGAGGCACGTTCTCAGGCTTTTGGGTGACCTGAGGCTTGTCGGTGACCTCGGGGGCGGGGGTGGGAGTCACCTGGGGCTGCTCGCCCTGGACGGTGAGGGTGGCGGTGCAGGTGACGCCGTTCTCCTGGTAGGTGACGGTGACGGTGTCGCCGGCGGCCTCAAAGTCGGAGACGGTGGCCAGCGTGGTGACATCCCGGGAGTAGCCGGAGTCATAGGTGGCGGTGACGGTGAGGTCCAGCTTGCCGCCATCGGTGTAGGGGGCATTCTGCTGGACGGCGATGCCGGTGAGCTTGGACAGGGTCAGCTGATCGGCGGGCACGTCCACCCCGGCCACGGTGCTCAGACCGTAGGCCTGGAGGGCGATGGTCTCATAGCCCTGGCTTCCGGTGTCACAGCCGGCGTTGGAGACGATGTTCAACGGCTCCTGTCCGCTCTCCAGGGCTGCCAGCACGAACTTGGAGTAGAACAGCAGGCAGCCGCGTGGCACGTGGTAGTCGCTGGTGACCATGACGATGTTCTTCACCTGGGGATACTTGGAGGTGAGGATGTTGAAGGTGTTCAGGGCGTTGCCCACGGTGTCAGGGGCCCGGTTCTCCACAATGAGCCGATCGGGATCCAGGCCCTGCTCCAGCAGCCACTCACCCATAAGGCCACCCTCGGTGACGTTGGGGTTGTTGGCCGCGGTGCCGCCGCCAGTGACCAGCACATAGGCGTTGGGGTACTTCTTGGCGGAGGCCAGACCCACCTCCAGGCGGTGGATGAGCTCTTCCTTCATGGTGCCGTCGTCGTTGAGGGCGAAGCCCAGAATGACGATGCACATGCTGTCGTCCTGGGGCAGACCGTCGGCCGTGACGCCGATGTTCACCTTCATCTCGGTGTTGATGTAGCTCCAGTAGTCCATGATCTTGCACCAGGCCTCATACTGGTTCACGTCCACCGTCTTCAGCTCGTCCAAGGTGCGCATAATGTCGGTGGTGGCGCTCTCCTGGTAGTCCCGGTAGTAGGCGATGAGGTGGGCAATGAGGGCGGAGGCGTGGGTCATCTCCTCCTCACCCAGCAGGGTGCAGGTGGCCTGACGGGTGACGCCGTTCTCGGTGTACTTGAGCAGAATGGACTGGCCGGGTCCGGCGGCGGGGTCAAAGTCGAAGATCTCCACCAGGTCGGTGACGTTGCGGGAGTAGCCGGAGTCATAGTAGGCGGTGACGGTGAGGTCCAGGTCCTCTCCGGCGGCATAGGGGCTGTTCTGCTTGACGGTGAGGTAGGAGGGGGTGGACAGGGGCCGCTTGTCGGCGGACACCTGAACCCCGGCCACGGAGGCCACGCCGCTGGCCTGGAGGGCGATGGACTCATAGCCCTGGCTGCCGGTGTAGCATCCGGCGTTGGAGACGATGTTCAACGGCTCCTTGCCGCTGGCCAGAGCGGACAGTACAAACTTGGAGTAGAACAGGATGCAGCCGCGGGGCACATGGTAGTCGCTGGTGACCATGACGATGTTCTTCACCTGGGGATACTCCTCGGTGAGGATTTTAAAGGTGTTCTCCGCATTGCCCACGGTGGAGGGGGCACGGTTCTCCACAATGAGGCGGCTCTCGTCCAGGCCGTGCTCCAGCAGCCACTCGCCCATGAGGCCACCCTCGGTGACATTGGGGTTCTCTGCGGCGGTGCCGCCGCCGGTGACCACCACGTAGGCGTTGGGGTACTTCTCCGCAGAGGCCAGACCGGCCTCCAGGCGGTGGATGAGCTCCTCCTTCATGGTGCCGTCGGGATTGAGGGCAAAGCCCAGAATGACGATACACAGGCTGTCGTCCTGGGGCAGGCCGTCCTCGGTGACCCCGATGTTTACTTTCATCTCGGTGTTGATGTAGCTCCAGTAGTCCATGATCTTGGACCAGGCCTCATATTGGCCCTCATCCACCTTTTTCAGCTGGTCCAGGGTGCGCATGATGTCGGTGGTGGCGTCCTCCTGGTAGTCCCGATAGTAGGCGATGAGGTCGGAAACATAGGTCTGTGCCGACTCGGGTGTGTCAGCCTGGGTGACCGGGGCGGCCAACACAGACACCGAAATCAGCAGGCAAAAACTGATGAACAGGGATAGAACTCGTTTACAGGATTTCATGGAAGTGACCTCCTTTGCATCTCTTCACACATAAATGGTCCGGTTATGGGCGGAAACTTACCCTCTGCATCCCCCATACGCCTCCCTTCGGAGAATTTGGAGCTACACCTTTGTACCTAGATGGTAACAGACTGGCCTGGGCACGTCTATCCACATCCGCACCAAATTTCAGTCACCCAATTTTGTACAAAGAGCACATATTTTCTTGGTCACAAATTCCTCGCGCTGTTATATTCATCCAATCTATAGTCTGTTCTTCTCTAATTTCTCAGGCATCGCCTTGTTCCCCTGGCGAGGGGAGACGCGCTCCGCTGGGGTCCATTTTGACTGGCCAAAATGGACGAAAAGCCACTTAGGGCGTTCCCCCCTAAGGACCTCCCTGGGGTACGAGGCTGGAACTGCGTCAAGCCTGGATTCGGCCCGTCACCCTTGCTGTGGCTCCTGTTCCTGCCACCACACCAGGCCCCCTGGGCAACTGGCCCTACAGCTGGGCGGTTTCCATGTCCGGGCCTACTTAAGGAAAAGCGGCGTTTCCGCCGCCGGGAGCCATACCGCCGATAGCTGGGAACAGCGGCTCACCAGGGTAAGGCCCTGGTGGTAGAAGTTTTACTTGCCGTAGAAGCTGACACTTACAAAAGAATTGCCATGCTATCTATGTGACCCCGACGGACCAAGGGCCGAAAAGAGGAGGACGCAGGGGCTCCCCGTACCGCGGGGTGGATTCCACAAGGCGGGGGAAGACCCCGCCTTTGGCGGTCTTTGGTGACTTTCTGGCGGCAGAAAGTCACCCCAGCGGAGCGTCCCTGCCAGGCTGGCAAGCCGGACCCGAGTCCTCGGAGAAAGTCAATCCCTCCGACCCGGCTTACGCCGGGCCACCTCCCTTTACACAAGGGAGGCTTTTGATGCAAAAAAGTACGGCCAGATTTCTCTGACCGTACTTTCTCACTTGATTGGGAATTAGCTGCGACGCTTACGCAGGGTTACAACAGCACCCATGCCAGCGGCGGACAGCACCAGAGCGCTGAGCATCAGGCCCAGCTGGGCATTGTCACCAGTCTGAGGCACGTTGCTCTCGGGCTTCTGGGTGGTCTGGGGCTTGTCGGTGCTCTGAGGCTTGTCGGTGGCCTCAGGAGCCTGGGAGGCCTCGGGCTTGTCGGTGGTCTCGGGAGCGCCACCGGCGGTGAGGCCGTTCATGGCGTCGCTCAAAGCGGCCACAGCGGCGTTCACGGTAGCCTGGTCGTCCTCGGTGAGGGTCTCGTCGGCCATGACAGCTTGAGCGTTCTGGAGAGCCGTGCGGAAGGTGGCCACGGATTCGGCGGTGTAGCCGGTGAGGTCGATGCCCTTAGCCTCACCGATGAGGTCCTCCAGGATGGACTTGTCGGCCTTGTAGCGCTGGGCCAGGATGGCATTCAGCAGGGCCTCTTCGGCGGGCTGGATGTCGCCGGTCATGGCATTCTCGTCGGCGTACACGTCCTTGGCCTTGTCCAGGGCGTCCACCAGCTGCTGCCAGGTGTCGGTGACGTACTTGTCGGCGTCTTCCATCATGCCGTCAGCCCGGGTGATGAGCATCTCCAGCATGGTCTTGTCGCCGCGGGTGAAGCTGAGCATGTGGATGGCCTCCACCAGCTGGTCAAAGGCGGCGTTCACCTCAGCCTGGGAGGCGTTGGCGTTGTTCAGCACGGCCTTGGCGTTGTCCATGGCAGCCTGGAACTTCTCAGCCACAGCGGGGATCAGGTTGGTGGTGGCCTGCTCCAGAGCGTCCAGAGCGTAGTTGTAAGCGTACTCCAGCAGGCTGGTGTTGGCGGTCTCACGGTTGATGGTGAAGGTGTCCACCACGCTCATGTCGCTGGTGCGGTAGGTGGTGATGGTGAAGGCGTCCTCAGACACGTCCACACGGGACACGTTGGGCACCCGCTCCTGGTTCTGGACGGCGGAGTACTCATACTTGGTGCTCTGGATGGTGTAGAACTTGGAGCCAGAGGCGGAGTTGGCGGTGACATACAGGATGCCGTCGGGGTTGGTGACGGACTCAGGGATGCCGTCGCCGTCCTGGTCGGTGTACTTGTCAGACGCGGTGATGGGGGTCAGGCCGTCCATCATGTAAGTACGCACGTACACGTGGTCGTGGCCCATGAGCACCACGTCGATGTCCAGGTCCTCGAACACGGGCACCAGAGCCTCACGGCGCTGGAGGATGTCGCCATCCACGGCGTGGCTGGCCACGGAGTAGACGGAGTGGTGGAAGGTGACCACCTTCCAGTCCACGTCACCGGCCTCGGCGATGGCCTGCTCCATGAAGGCCTTGTGCTCGGCGGTGGACATGCTGTTGCTGTTCAGAGCCAAAAACAGGGTATTGTTGTACACAAACCAGTAGTCGCCGCCGGCGTTGGTGACGCCCAGCTCGGACTCGTTGGGCACGTTGAAGTGCTGGTCATAGGCGTTGCTGGAGGAGTCGTGGTTGCCCACGACGGTGGCCACGGGCAGGCTCAGCAGCTCGTCGTGGTCCAGGTAGCCGTTGTACTGGTCCTCGTTGTTGGCGGTGTTCACCTGGTCACCGGCGGAGAGGAGGAAGTCCACCCCGTCAAACTGGGTGCTGTCGGCGATGATGCCCAGGGTCTTGTCCCAGCCCTGGGTGTCGCTGTCGGCGTTGCCGCTGGCGCCAATCTGGGGGTCACCGGCAAAGGCAAAGGAGAACGCGCCGTTGGTGGCGGTGGTGAAGGTGGCCACGTCGGACTTCTCCTCCCCATTCACCAGCTGATAGGCGTAGACGGTGCCGGGCTCCAGGCCGGTGATGGTGGCCTGGTTGGACCACTTGCCGCTCTCGTTGGCGGGGGTGGAGGTGGCATCAAACTTGGCGGCATTCTCGGGCATAGCGCCGTTCACCAGCTGGCTCTGCTTGGCCACCAGCACGTAGCCAGCCCCCTCCTGGGCGGCATACCAGGTGGCGTTCATCTGGGTGTTATTGGCGCCCACGCTCAGCAGCACGTCGGTGAAGCTGGTGCTGGCCAGAGTCTGGACCCCGCTGTTCTCCTGAGCGGTGACAGCGGTCTGGGTCTGGTCGGGGACGTCGGAGGACTGAGCCAGAGAGGGCAGGGCGGCCAGCTGGAGCACCAGGCAGGTGCCGAGGACGCCGGAGATCACTTTCTTTGCGTTTTTGTGTAACATACTTTCTCTCCTTACTGACATTCTTACAACTTTATTGAGAAACCTGAGACAACTCAGGGGTTCTCCACTTGGGATACACTGCTGCCGAGACCAGGGAGGCCAGGGGGACGGTGAGGATGACGGCACAGGTGCCGCACAGGCCGTGGGCCAGCTCCAGGGCGATGTAGTCGGAGTGGAGCAGCTGCACGGGGTCGGTGCCGTAGGTCATCAGCACCAGCAGGGTGGTGAGGGAGCCGCCGGCAAAGGCAAAAATCAGGGTGTTGCTCATGGTGCCGATCATGTCCCCGCCCATGCGCAGCCCGGCCCGCCACAGCCCACGCCCGGTGATGTCCGGGTCGGCCAGGCGCACCTCCCACAGAGCGGACAACAGGGACACCGCCACGTCCATCACAGCGCCCAGGGAGGCGATCATGGTGGCGGCAAAGAGCACCGTGGAGATGTTCAGGCCCGTGTTCTGGGCGGCCACCAACAGGTTTTCTGCATCGCTGCTCTTAAACCCGGACAGGTGGAGCAGTAGGGAAAAGAGGAGAAACAGCCCACAGGCCACAAACTCGCCTGCCAGCACCACCCCGATGCCCAGCACCCCTCGGGGGGACAGGCCGTAGATGAGAAAGACGGTGACGGCTGTGGACACCAGCACCATGGCCAGCCCCGCCAGAATGGGGGAGCCGCCGGAGTAGATGACCGGCACGGTGATCTTCAGCAGGAACACCAGAGAGAAGGCCAGAGCCAGAGTGGCGTAAAAGCCCTTTTCCCCGCCCACCAGCAACATCAACAGCAGGAAGATGGCCACCGCCACCCCCAGGCCCACGCTGCGGTCGTACTGGTAGAGGGTGTAGTAAGGCTCCACGTTTTCCGGGGCGTCCACACACACCACCACCCGCATCCCCTCACGGGCCAGGATGTTGTGGGTATTGGTGAGGTAGTTGGTGAGGGTGATCTGGGAGCCGTCCTTGAGCTCAATGGTGAGGGTCTGCTCCCCCAGCTGGGGGCCGCCCTTCAAATCGCTGGGGGTGAGGTCCTCCTCCACCACCTCCAGCACGGTGCCGGGGATATAGGAGACGGTGTCAGACACCAAGCTTTGAAAGGACACCGACACCGAGGGCATAAAGGCCAGCACGGCGGTGACCAAACAAACGAAAATTGCCAGAATACGCTGCCCAAACCGGGGGTTGTGGATGATTTGCATGGAGAAACTCCTTCCTTGTCTTCGCTGTACATCATCCTACTCGCCTGGAGGTGGCAAACGCTATCTTGCGTCGGTAAAACCAATGTAAAGATCTTGCAAATTCAGAAAAATAGTTCCTAAATTCATTGATATAAATTGAAAAATCCAGGAATGACAGTTTTCACCACCAAAATTCAAAAATTCGGGAATGGAACTGGGCAGAACCGCCAAGCCAGAGTTGGGGATTCTGACAATTTATACAAAAAACGAGTTCTATATATAAAGTGTATATACATCCCGCCCACAGGCGTGGTATCATGAGAGATAAGCACCCAGAGGCCGGGGTACGGCCTCGCGGAGAGAAGAGAAAGGATGATACCATGCTGAAAAAATCCTTGAGTCTGCTGCTGGCAGGCGCCCTGACGGTATCCCTGGCCGTTCCCGCTGTGGCGGGCAACTCCCAGGCCCAGCCCAAACAGGACACCTCCTACGGCACCACCTACTATCTGGACGCCTCCATTGGCAAGACCGACGGGGACGGCCTGACCCCGGCCAATGCCTTTGACAGCCTGGAGGACATCAACGCCAAGACCTTCCAGCCCGGAGACCAGATTCTCATCAAGGCCGGTACCCAGTACACCGGCACCCTGTGGCCCAAGGGCTCCGGCTGCGAGGGCTACCCCATTGTCATCGACATGTACGGCGAGGGGGACAAGCCCCTCATCGACGGCAACGGCGCCTACTTCATGCCCCAGGTCAAGGACTGGCAGGGCCCCTTCACCGGGGAGACCGGGGACCAGATCGGCGCTGCGGTGTACCTGTACAACCAGGAGTACATCGAGATTAACAACCTGGAAGTGAAAAACCAGGGGGACAACGTCAACCGGGACCGCAGCGGCATCCGGGTGGAGGGCTATGACTACGGGGTCATTGACCACATCTACATCCGCAACTGCTACGTCCACGACGTGCGGGGCTACAACGGTCAGGACGACATCTACCCCGTGGTGCCCACCAACCCCGACGGAAGCCCCACCGACGGCTTTACCGACGAGGACCAGACCAACCCCAACACCACCAATACCTTCTGGGGCGCTCGTACCACCCACCGCACCGGCGGCATCAACTTTGTCACCTACACCGCCCGGCTGCCGGAGAGCAAAAACGAGTTCAACGTCCCGGTGCAGGAGCTGGATGAGACCAAGCAGATCACCACCTTCAACGACATTCTCATTGAGAACAACACCGTGGAGAACTGCCAGGCCAACGGCATCACCACCACCAACGTCAAGGGCACCCTGGACGACGTGGCCTTCCGCCACACCAACGTGGTCATCCGGGGCAACGACATCCACAATGTCACCCGCTCCGGCATCATCCCCATCTACACCAACGGGGTGCTGGTGGAGTACAACAAGGTGGACACCTTCCAGAGCACCTACGAGGGCTACGGCTGCGGCATCTGGTGTGACCGGGCCAACGGCATGGTGTTCCAGTACAACGAGGTGTGCAATGGCGTCAACGGCAACGACGGCATGGCCTTCAACCTGGACGACATGACCCGAGACGGCGTCATCCAGTACAACTACACCCACGACAACTACGGCGGCGGCTACATGCTCCACGTCCGCCAGAACTCCTACAACCGCAACAACACCATCCGCTTCAACCTGTCGGTGAATGACAGCGGGGTGTTTACCGCCCACAACGCCCAGATCGTGGCGGTGGGTGAGACCTCTACCACCAAGCTGGAGAGCGCCAAGGTGTACAACAACACCTTCCTGTCCAACAAGGACTGCCACGCCGTGTACCAGGGAGACGAGGTGGACTACACCAACAACATCTGGTACTTCACCAACTCCGCCGTGGCCAATCGCAAGGACTGCTTCTACCCCGGCGCCAACTCCTCCTTTGACAACAACGTGTACATCGGCTGTGTGGCCCCCACGGATGCCAACCAGCACACCGACGATCCCCAGTTTGTGGGCGGGTCCAACCTCTTTGGCCTGACCCGGGACCAGGCTCTGGTGAACGCCTCCCTCACCGCTAACTCCCCCTATGTGGGCGCTGGCGTGGCGGTGGACAACAACGGCGGCCAGGACATTCTGGGCGGCAGCCTGGACACCCTGAACCTGGGCGCCATCGCCGGGGCCGGTCACCAGGCCGCGGCTGTGTCCCAGACCTACACCCCCAACGAGGTCACCAAGTACCTCTCCGACGGCACCCAGCAGCCCCAGGTCATCCACGAGACCGTGTCTGAGTCCAACACCAAGTGGGTCAACACCACCTTCAACTCCAAGAGCGTCATCTACACCAAGAAAGAGGGCAACTACCTGGAGTTTGACATGGTGGGCACCGGCGGCACCTTCACCCTCAAGCGGGGCGGCGGCGCCGGCAACGTGAAGCTGGTAGCGTACCAGGACGGCCAGGAAGTGAAGTCCGTCACTGTGAACACCTACAACGCCACCGCCGACACCATCACCGTGGACGACTTCGCCCAGCTGTCTGAGACCAACGAGGCCTACACCATCCGCGTCTACAACGCCGAGAACGGCAAGGCCGCCAACTTCGTCTCCTTCACCACCAACGTCTCCGAGACCACCCAGCCCGGCTGCGACAACGACGCCATCGCCGGCGTGGTATTGGAGCAGCCCATGGCCCAGGTCATCCCCTACGGCAAGACCTCCGTGTCCGTGGACCTGGCCTCCCACGTGTATTTCCGCACCTGCCAGGCCCAGCAGCCCCAGGCCACTGTGACCTACACCGCCAACAACGGGGCCACCGTGGAGGGCAACACCGTCACCTTCCCCGCCCCCGGTGACTACACCGTCACCGCCCAGGCCACCTACAACGAGGTGACCGTCACCGACTCCATCACCGTCTCCGTCACCCAGGGCCAAGAGCCCCAGGTGAACGTCCCCGCCGTGGACACCCGCGCCCTCACCGGGCTCATTGCCGCCTGCGAGGGTCTGGACCTGACCCAGTATGGCGAGGCCCGTCAGGACGTGTTCCAGCAGACCCTGGCCCAGGCCAAGGCCCTGCTGGAGGGCGAAGGCTACACCCAGGCCCAGGTGGACGAGATGGTGACCCTGCTCACCACCGCCAAGAACGGCCTGTCCCTCACCCGTGTCAACGCCGAGGACAGCGTGGTGGTGAAAAACGGCAACTGGGTGAACCTGTCCGACGCCACTCTGGACGGCGGCAAAGCGCTCAAGTGCTCCAACGCCAATGAGTCCATGACCGTGGACTTCTTCGGCAACCAGGTTCAGGTCTACGGCCGCAAGGCGGTGGGCGTGGCCATCATGACCTTCACCGTCACCCGCCTGAGCGACAACGAAGTGGTGCACACCCAGACCGTGGACGGCTACAACGCCGAGAAGCTGGACCAGCAAGAGCTGTTTGCCTGGACCGGTGAGACCAACGACCAGTACCGCCTGACCATCACCAACACCGGAACCGACAACGAGAACGCCAACAACAGCTACAACGTCATCATCGACTTCCTCACCTTCGGCTGTGACCAGGCCCAGCTGGCCGACCTCACCGCCCTGGCCGCTGCCCTCACCAAGGCCGACGGCCTCAACAGCGCCGACTACACTCCCGAAGCCTGGCAGGCCGTGGAGGCCGCAGCCCTGGCCGGACGCCGGGTGTATGTGGACGCCACCGCCACCCAGGCCCAGGTGGACGCCGCTGCCGCCGCCCTCAACGAGGCCATGGCCCCGCAGCCCCAGGGGCCTGTGGAGACCTACGCCCTGCAATACGTGTACGACTATGCCGTCCAGCAGGACACCAGCAACCTGATCCCCTCGGTGGCCGCCTTCTATCAGGAGGCCCTGACCGAGGCCAAGACGGTGCTGGATGACCCCGACGCCACCCAGCTGGAGGTGGATGCCGCCTGCGGCAAGCTGATGCGTGCAGTGCACATGCTCAACTGGGTCCGCGGGGACAAGGCCATGCTGGAGCTGCTCATCATCCGGGCCGACCAGATGGTGGCGCACGCCGACCTGTACGTGACAGACAACTGGCAGCAGCTGCTGGACGCCCTGGACCAGGCCAAGAAGGTCTATAATGACGAGAACGCCATGGACAGCGACATCCAGCCCGTGGTGGACCAGCTGCTGGCCGCCATCCTGGCCCAGCGCTACAAGGCCAGCCGGGCCATTTTGGAGAACCTGGTGGCCAAGGCAGAGGGCATGGACCTCACCGGCTACACCGCCGAGTCCGTGGCCGCGTTCCGCACCGCTCTGGACCAGGCCAAGGCCGTGCTGGCGCAGGAGAGCAATCAGGCTGCTGTGGAGGCCGCGGTCACCGCTCTGAATGATGCCATGGCCAACCTGACCCAGCAGACCGTGGACAAGGAGGCCCTGGCCGAGCTCTACACCTATGCCGACCAGCAGGACACCAGCAACCTCATCCCCTCCGTGGCCGTGTTCTATCAGGAGGCTATGACCGAGGCCAAGGCCGTGCTGGACGACGCCACCGCCACCCAGCTGGAGGTGGACGCCGCCTGCGGCAAGCTGATGCGCGCCGTGCTCAAGCTGGACTGGGTCAAGGGTGACAAGGCCATGCTGGAAGTGCTCATCGCCCGTGCCGAGGGCATGGTGGAGAACGTGGACAAGTACGTATCGGACAACTGGCAGCAGCTGGTGGACGCCCTGGCCAAGGCCAAGGAGGTGTTCGCCGACGAGAACGCCATGGATGTGGACATTGAGCCCGTGGTGGACCAGCTGCTGGCCGCCATCCTAGCCCAGCGCTATAAGGCGGACAAGTCCGTCCTGGAGAACCTCCTGAACCAGGCCGAGGGCATGGACCTCACCGGCTACACCGCCGAGTCCGTGGCCGTGTTCCACTCCGCTCTCCAGAGCGCCCAGGCTGTCATGGCCGACCAGACCCTCTCCGAGGAGGACCAGGCAACGGTGGACGCCGCTGTGGCTGCCCTCAACGCTGCCATGGATGGCCTCACCGCCGATGGTGCTCCCGAGGTCACGGACCAACCCGAGGCCTCCCAGGCTCCTGAGGCTACTGACAAGCCTGAGACCACCCAGGCTCCCGAGGCTACCGACAAGCCCGAAGCTTCTCAGAGTCCTGAGGCCACCAACCAGCCTCAGAGCACCGCCAAGCCCCAGGCCACCCAGAAGCCTGAGAAGGTGCCTCAGACGGGCGACCAGTCTCAGTTGCTGGTGTACGTGGCCGCTCTGGCCTCTGCGGTGCTGCTGCTGAGCACTGCCGTGGTGGTGCGCAAGCAGACCCGTCGCTAAACTCCAAATCATAGAAAAGTACGGTCAGCAAATGCTGGCCGTACTTTTTTGCTGTTTTCGAACTTAGACAGAATGTGTTCCCTTCTCCGATTTCCCCGGCGGAAACCAGCGTCCTTCCAGGGACGCTCCGCTGGGCCCCCTTTCTCAGCGGGCGCATTGTCAAGTCAAGTGCAACACTTTGTTCCGAAAGACTTCGGCAGGGGTTTTCCATCCCAGGCATTTACGAGGCCGGGTATTTAGCTTATGCGTGAATTCCTCCAGCAGCTCTGGAGAGAACGGCACTTTATAGGTGTTTTTAGGGACATACTGACGCAGAAGGCCATTGGTATTCTCGTTTGTTCCCCTCTCCCAGGGACACATAGGGTGGGCAAAGTAAAACTGCGCATTTGGAATCTTAGCTGTAATGTCAGCGTGATTTGCAAATTCAAAGCCACGGTCTAAAGTAATGCTACGCAGCAGTCGGTTGGGCAGTTTCTCCAACATCGAGGCCATGACCTGCGCAACTTCTGAAGCCTTTCTGGTTTTACTGATTCCGGTGAGCAAGAACCGTGAGCGTCGGTCTACCAGTGTGACAATATACAGCTTGTGACAGCTGCTATACACCAAATCGCCCTCAAAGTGTCCAAAACGACTGCGATTTTCCGCAGATCTAGGGCGCTCTTCAATTCCACGGTGAATATATGCCTTCTCTTGCTTCTCCTTTTTCTTACCACGCCAACCCTTCCTGCGCAGATAACGCTCCATAAAATAGCGCCCGTGTTTCTTTTTCTTCCGTTCCTTTGGCTCCATATAGCCTGTCTTGATCGCACGGTAGATGGTGCTATAACTGACCACTGGACTCCCATGTTCTAGTTCTATGCGCTTGGAAATCTGTTCTGGAGACCATTGTTGACCGGTAAGCAAGTTAACCACTTTCTCTCTTATATCTGTTTGCTCCAATATCTTGTGCCTCCGACAGTGTTTGCGCCTCTTTTGATACTTTTCCTGGGCTTTAGATGGACGATAGGAGCGAGCAAATTGGTTACGTTTTAATTCCCGGCTTACAGTGGATACGGAGCGTCCTATGCCCTTGGCAATCTCTCGCAATGACTTACCCAAAAGTTTATTTTCCCATATACTTTCCCGCTCGGATATGCTAAGATGATGGTAGTGACTCATTGGGGATTCCTCCTTATGGTTTGTCTCGTCAACTGCCATTTTACAGGAATTTCCCCAATGGGTCATCTTTTATTTTAGGTGTTGCACTTGCATTGTAAATCTCCACGATGAGAAAGAGGGGAAAGAATCGCCAAAGGCGGGGCCTTCCCCCGCCTTGTGGAATCCACCCCGCGGTACTGAGTGGAAGGTGCAGTGTTCTGTGTTCGGCCCTTGGAGTGGTTCATGTCACATAGATGGCGTGGACATGCTACAGAAAGTACCTGTTCCTCTGTGTAGTTGTACTTCTACTGCCAGGGCCTTACCCTGGTGTGCAACTGTTCCCAGTTGCCGGGGGCCAGGCTCCCGGCGGCGGGAACGCCGCTGTACCAGGGCAGGCCCGGAGGTGGAAAGCACCCAGCCATAGGGCCAGCTGCCCAGGGTAACCTGGTGTGGTGGCACGGCTAGGCGCCACAGCAAGAGTCACGGGCCGACCATAGACTTGACGCAGTTCCAGCCTCGTACACCAGGGAGGTCCTTAGGGGGGAACGCCCTAAGTGGCTTTTCGTCCATTTTGGCCAGTCAAAATGGACCCCAGCGGAGCGCGTCTCCCCTCGCCAGGGGAACGAGGTGAAGCCTGAGAAATTGGAGAAAGCTC
>NZ_SJOS01000047.1:0-19628 GCF_012027765.1 Pseudoflavonifractor sp. SW1122
TTCTCACACGCCCAGAGCGGAAATCAAGTCCGGCAGCTGAGACAGATTCTGGATGACAAACTGGGCTCCCGCCTTGCGGAAGGTGTCCGCCACCTTGTTCATCATGGCATCGGTGTGCATCCGGCAGTTGAGCCCCAGATAGGTGAGCTTGGTGAGCAGATCGCTGGCCGGGGTAAAGGAGTTCTCCACCCCATAGATGTCTATGGTGCGGGCGGTGGCCAGCATCCGCGCCGCCCGGCTCAGCCCCTGGGTGGACAGCGATTTTAAGGTATCTTCCAGCAGTCCGCCCGCCATACGGGTCTCTTTCAGGGGCAAATCCTCCAAACAGTCCCAGGGCTTCAAATCCAGGTCCCCCATGGGGTCAAAGTAGGGGCTCTGGGGCGACTTCCCACTGCGGTCCCGCAGCAGGCAGTATTTGAAGCTGCGGTATCCGTCAAACCCCATGGCCTGGACAAACCGCACCACCGTGGGCTGACTGACCTGCACCCGCTCGGCCAGCTCCGAGATGGTGCACTGGGTACATTCGTCCGGGTCGCTTAACACATAGTCCGCCACCCGCCGCTCTGAGGGACGCAGAGAGGCATAGGCGCTTTTCACCCGATCCAACACCTGAATATCCTGCCGCATGGAGCTTCCTCCTCTTGCAACAAACTTACAAGGCCCCGTTCCCCCGCCTCGATTTCTCTTACAAAATCCAGTGGGCCGCCTTGTAAGAAATACAAAACTTTTTTCTCCCCCGCCTCCGGGGGCCCGTAGTCATGTTAGGGGTTTTATGATTTTAACAAAGGCGTGTAAAGCCCCAAAGCAGCCTTTCATGTGTGATGTGTAAAATTCCCTGCCAGCGGTTGACTTTTCCACACACCCGGCGTATAATGTGCAAAACTTCCAGGAGGTGTGACAATGCTGCGTTACATGTGTATGGACAATATGAACGCCCCTCAGTCCGATATGCCCCATGGCATCGGGCTTGCATTGTCATACTCTTTTTCCCAATAACCCCCCGAAACACCGTTGAGAGAAGAGACGCAGTGCAAGCTAGCCCTCACAAAGGGCGCTTGCACTGCTTTTATTTTATGGAAAGGACT
Source organism: Pseudoflavonifractor sp. SW1122 (assembly GCF_012027765.1). Taxonomy (NCBI): domain Bacteria; kingdom Bacillati; phylum Bacillota; class Clostridia; order Eubacteriales; family Oscillospiraceae; genus Pseudoflavonifractor; species Pseudoflavonifractor sp. SW1122. Next base: position 1,086 of record NZ_SJOS01000047.1, read on the forward strand.
GATTCTATGCCCACCCACCGAGGAACCCAGACCGTCGAGACCCCCCGGCTCATGCTCCGCCGGGCCACCGTAGACGACGCCCAAGCCATGTTTGACCACTGGGCCTCCGACCCCCAGGTGACCCGCTATCTCATGTGGCCGGCCCACACCAGCACGGACCTCACCCGTCAGGTGCTCCAGAGTTGGGTGAACGGCTACCAGCAGGACAACTTCTATCAGTGGCTCATTGTGCCCAAAGATCTGGGTCAGCCCATCGGGAGCATCAGCGGCATGAATCCCAACGACCAGCTCTCCAGCGTAGAAGTGGCCTATTGCATCGGGCGACCCTGGTGGCACCAGGGCCTTACCACCGAGGCGCTGCAAGGGGTGTTGGGCTACCTGTTTGAAACCTGTGATTTCCACCGCATCACCGCCAAACACGACACCCGCAATCCCCATTCCGGCGGTGTCATGCAAAAGTGCGGCATGACCTGCGAGGGCACCTCCCGGGAGTCGGACTACAACAGCCAGGGCATTTGCGACACCGTCCACTATGCCATCTTAAAACGTCAATGGGGCCACCCCAAGGACTTCACGGAGGGGCTTGTATACGACAACGACACCCAACTGGTGCAAGACCTGTACCGCCGCTTAGATGAAAGCCGCCGCCTCACCCGCTCCCAGGCCGCCCGGGTGGAGTTTCTCACCACCGTGCGCTACATAGAGCGCTATCTCACTCCGGGTTTCAAGATTCTGGATATCGGGGCCGGGGCGGGCGAATATAGCCTGTATTTCGCCCGAAAGGGCTACCAGGTGTCCGCTCTGGAGCTGTCTGAGGCCAACATCGCAGCTTTCCGGGCCAAACTGACCCCAGAGGACAACATCGACCTGGCGCAGGGCAACGCCCTGGACCTCAGCCGCTACCCGGACAACGCCTTTGACATTGTGCTTCTCTTTGGCCCCCTGTACCACTTGCACAGCCAGGCCGATAAGCTCCGCTGTATTCAGGAGGCCAAACGGGTGTGCAAACCGGATGGGAAACTGTTTTTCGCCTTCATTGCCAACGATATGGTCATCCTCACCATGTTCCACGAGGAGCCGGACTATTTCGTCCACGGCGCCTACGACAAAGAGACCTTCCGCTGTGACGACTTCCCCTTTGTCTTCCACACGGTGGACGCCTGCCGGGAGCTGCTGCGGGAGGGCGGCGTAAAGGTGCTCCACGAGGTGGCCTCGGACGGGGTCAGCGAGCTGTTCCAGGAGAAGATCAACGCCATGGACGAGGCCAGTTACGCCCAGTATCTGCGGTATCACTTCTACACCTGCGAGAAACCAGAGCACCTTGGGGCCTCCAACCACCTGCTGTTTGTGGGAAAGGCATAGGGCATTGGGCTGCGGTCCGTCAAAAACGGATCTATCTCATACACCAGTAAATTCATTTTGACATTTTGTCCACTCCGTGCTATACTCCCACGTAGGAATAAGTGGTGGAGTCTGTCATAGAGTGCTTGGATGCATCTCTATTTATTCCAAAGGGGATTTTAATCAAAATTAGTATAATTCTTGATTAAGAGAAAAAGACAGCTCTTCTAGGGGGAGACTGTCTTTTTTTGCGTTTTAAAAGGTTCTTTCGTATCCTTTTGGCGCATCTACGGACGGGATTGTATCAAACTTCACGCCACTTGTTACCGTGCAGTTTACACTTGGAGTAGTCTTTCCCAGGATTGAAGCGATGGACGAACCGCCATCGTTCCAAGCATAACCACGATGAACATGTGGGTTTCCCAGACCTGGGATCGTACTGAGGCGGATGATATGTAATTTGATGACCTCTTGATGGGATGACAATGAGTGCAGACAGAACGATCCATTTGGTGGTGCTGCGGAGACTTTATTCCGTGGCCATACCATTCATTCACAGAGCGCAGGATGGACAAATGTTTATCAGCGTTCTGTTTTTTTGGAGCTGCTTGTTCCATCGTCATGGCTCATCTCTGGACTGGTCTTTTTGTATTTCCAATTATCGTGTTCCATCTCATCCTGTCGTCTGGAACAAGTGTAGGAGGTGAAAATACCACATCTGTCGGTACAGATGGAATCCTATCGTCGTACCACAAATCCATGTTCAGTGCGAACACTGCTCAAGATGGAAAGGGGCGTATTCTGCCGGAATGATTACCGGCCGTCATTATGGAAAAACTGATGATTCAATTCAAAAAACAGCCACCGGGAAGACTGATTGCTACCGGATTTGCAATGCTTATCCTGTTTGGGGCAGTTCTTCTCCTTCTTCCTCTGTCCGTGAGAGGCGACGCGGAGGTACACTTTATTGATGCTCTTTTTACCTCCACCAGTGCAGTTTGTGTGACAGGTCTCATTGCAATTGATGTGGCAGATCACTTCACTACTTTTGGTCAAGCTGTCGTTGCCGTTTTGATTCAGGTTGGCGGTTTAGGCGTTACATCCATTGGTGTGGGTTTGATCTTGGCCGCACGAAAGAACGTGGGTCTCAAAGGGCGTATTTTGCTCAAAGAAGCCTTAAATATCGAGGGAATCAAAGGCATGATCCGTTTGGTGAAGTCTATTTTGCTTATGACGCTGTGCTTTGAACTGATGGGTATTGTCTTGAGTTTTCTTGTATTTGTTCAGGACTATCCTGTGCTGAAAGCCCTTTGGATCAGCATATTTCATTCCATCGCAGCTTTTAACAACTCTGGTTTTGATATTTTAGGCGGGCTGAGAAACCTCATCCCTTACCAGAACAACATTCTTTTGAATCTGACCACAAGCGGACTTATCATTTTTGGTGGATTGGGTTTCCTTGTGATTTTAGACGTCTTGAAAAAGAGATCTTTTCGCAAACTAACCCTTCACTCCAAAGTGGTTTTAACCACAACGCTCACTCTGCTTGTGGCGGGTACGTTACTATTAAAGGCCACGGAGGATATCACCTGGCTTGGAGCCTTTTTCCAGAGCGTATCTGCACGAACAGCTGGTTTTTCTACTTACCCCATTGGCGAATTTACAAATGCCGGTCTGTTCACCCTCATTATTTTGATGTTTATTGGCGCTTCCCCCGGGTCTACCGGCGGCGGTATCAAAACAAGCACGTTCTTCGTCTTATCGCAGCACGTACGAAGCCTGTTCACAAAAAGGCATATCAGTGCCTTCCGGCGCAACATCCCGTGGGAAGTCTTTTCCAAGGCCTGCACCATTTCATTGCTTTCCCTTCTACTCGTATGTGTGGGAACATTTTTCCTTTGTGTGCTGGAGCCGGAGTACAGCTTTGTCCAACTGCTATTTGAAGAAGTGTCCGCGTTCGGTACTGTGGGCCTTTCTACCGGCATTACGCCGACTCTGAGTGTAGCAAGCAAGTTAATTTTGATTTTCACCATGTTTGCTGGACGAGTGGGCACGTTTACCCTGCTGACAATGTGGATTGATCGTCCAGCCCCCAGCGTTCGTTATACAGAAGAATCCGTTTCGATCGGATAAATAAGGAGAAAATACCGATGAAAAGAAAAGACTACGCAAGCAGCTATGGAGTGATTGGTCTTGGACGGTTTGGCATGGCCCTTGTGGAATGCCTTTCCTCCGCCGGAAAAGAAGTCATTGCCATTGACAAAGAAGAGTCTCGTGTGCGGGAAGCACGCCGTTTCACAGAAATGGCTCTGGTTGTGGAGAACCTGGATCAAGAGGCGCTGGAAGAAGCAGGCATCCGAAACTGCGACGTCGTGGTGGTGTGTATTGGAGAAAGAATCGATGTCAGCATCCTTGTCACCATGACCGTGCTGAAAATGGGGATTGCTCATGTTATCTCAAAAGCCACCAGCTTTATTCATGGGGAGGCACTCAAGCAGTTAGGTGCTTCTGTGGTTTTCCCTGAACGAGATATGGCAATCCGCCTTGGAAAAGGGTTAATTTATGACAGTTTCCTGGACTCTGTCGCCTTAGGCGGAGATGCCGAAGTTCGGAGAATCCTGGTGACCAAAAAGCTCATCGGCACCTCAATCCAGGATATGAACATCCGTCATCGCTACGGGGTAAACATCATTGCAATCGAACACGATGGCCATACAAATGTAAACTTCAACGCGGACTATTTCTTCCGCGAGGGCGATGCCATTTGTATCGTGGGGCAGAGCAAAAACGTAGAATATTTTGAAAAGGACATTCATTGATTGCACATATGAAAATGAAGAACATTTGGGAGAAATATATTTCGGTTGCCGCAAAGGGATTCGTCATCGGAGGGACCATGCTGGTTCCCGGTGTCAGCGGTGGTTCGATGGCAATGATTCTTGGTATATACTCCTCTCTCATTTCCGCTGTCAGTTCATTTTACCAGAGAAAAAAGGATAGCTTTTGTTTCCTCTTCACATTTTGCATCGGTGCCGTCATCGGAATGGCACTGCTTGCCAATCCCATCTCCGATTTAATTGACGCGTTTCCCAAACCGATGATGTATTTCTTTATCGGTGCAGTGGTCGGGGGCATCCCCATGATGTTTCGAGAAGCGAATATTCAGAGTTTTTCATGGAAAGTACCTGTTTATATCCTTCTCGGGATGCTAATGGTTTGTGCGATCTCCATTCTTCCGTTGAACTCAGAAAGCATCGAGCAATCCAATGGGATATTCGAACTTCTGCTTCTGTTTTTTGCGGGAATCATTGCTGCAATCGCCCTGCTCCTCCCAGGCATCAGTATATCCTATCTTTTGCTGCTGCTGGGACTGTACAGCAAGACGATCACTGCGATCAAAGCCCTCCAATTCTCCTTTTTACTCCCCATGGCACTGGGCGGCCTGGTTGGTATTATCCTAATGGCCAAACTGTTGGAAAAAGCGATGGCCCGCTATCCACAAGTGACCTATTTAGTGATTCTTGGCTTTATTCTTGGTTCAGTGGTCAGCATTTTCCCTGGACTTCCCACTTTGAGTGAACTATTGAGCTGCTCCATCGCCATTTGTGGTGGATTTGCGGCGATATACTTTTTACCAAGCAGTTGCCCGGACGACGGGCCTCATACCATAAGCGAACAGCATGCTTAATCACGTTATCATGCAAACACAACGAGAGGCCGCCCAGAAATCGGGCGACCTCTCGTTGTCTATTGCTCTTAAACAAAGCATTCCCCATCCACGGAACACACCACACGTTGTTCTCTCAGTCTCGTTTTGAGAAACCCAATATGGTCACATAGATGCCTACCAGCATTGCCCCTGTAAGCCTCTGTGTCCCCTTCTTCGGCGCAGGGCCATATTCTCCCCCACCTAGGGCGGCTCTGCCCAATTTAAGCGGCTTTCAAGGACACTGGCAGCGGCCACCATGGGCAGCTTTATGGCACAAGTGATGTAAAGCAGAGAGAAAAAGCCGGACAGGAATCATGACCTTCCTGTCCGGCACTCTTTGCCCCACACCAAAATATCATTATTGGAAGCAAAAAAGCCTTGAAAACCGAAGTTTCCAAGGCTTTTTGGAGCTGCTAGGCAGATTCGAACTGCCGACCTCATCCTTACCAAGCGGAAAGTAAACTTTTTTCTAATTATTTCGGCTTCTTTTTCGTTGTTTCTGCTCCATTTCGATTGATTTCCGGCACTTTCTAACCATGGGGTATCCGTGTGTTCCACGGCGGTCTGTGGCTGGGTGTGTGGTCAATTCCTTCAGCCAGCCCAGACATGGACACTGTACTTTTCACCCCTCCGTGGTTTTAGTACGCTGTTATCAAAGAGAGCCGGTCAACCGATTACACTACTAGTTTCTTTAAAACGCTCCATGTACCACTGCCATAGGCTTTCCGCTTCTCTGGAATACTCAGACAGATTGCTCACGACATCATCAGATAGAGCGCTAATATGCACTTCATGAAGCAGCAGGCAGAGCACGCCACATAATGTAAGCAATAGGGCAATAGTGGTAATACCAAGAAATTAACACAAGAAATTACATGTCAATTTGTAGTTGCTCCATACTAGCATTATCATTTAGACGCTGTTCAGAAGTAATTGAAGAGAAAACTTTTTTCATATTTGGAATTCCATTTTTCCCTCGTATGGGGATCCCACCCTTACTGATAAAATACGGATTAGCCTCGGCGGTTGTATCTGGTTTAGAAAAATCAATAACAAATAATGGACAGTTTACTCGTAATGCTTCTTCTCCAGCAGCGAATGTACCACCTTCAAGTCTCGATTCAACTAATATCATGGCTCTCGATAGCCCAATGATAGTTGAATTTCGCTTCATAGCATTGCCAGCATTCCAAGTCAACTCAGGCAAAAATTGCGATATAAACAAATGGTTCTTATCATTTAATAGGGGAGCTATTTGTTTCTTTATCCTGGCCTGTAAAATTCCCTCAGATAAAACAAATATTGTACTTCCCTCATTTTCTAATGCCGCTTTATGCACAGTTAGGTCGGTACCCGCAGCATATCCGCTAATAATGGTAACATTTTTTTCTACTAATTGTTTTGTGCAATTGGTAGCGATAGCCATACCCTTGTCAGATACTTTTCGTGATCCACAGAAACCAACACTAAGTTCACTTAAAAGTCGTTTGTTTCCTCGTGCAAATAGCAAGGGTGGACATTTATTTTGAAGCATTCTTTTTAAGTATTGTGGGTAATCATTCGATGTTTCTGTAATAATTTCGACATCTTTTAAACAGAGTTTCTCAAAAACACTCTTTGCACGCTCTTCAGTATTTTTTATGCTATTAAGCATATCAACACTAAACCCGATACAACGAAACACTTCATCACTTAAATAACTTTCTTGTTCAACACAGTGATCATGAATATAATGAAGGTATTTTTTTAATGCTACGTCTCCTACTCCTTTGGCAAAAGCCACTTGCAATACTCTTGCATCCATTTCTCAGTTCCTCTTCTTGTGGATTTATTAATTGGGTTGGTTATCACTATCTTTTAATGATTTTACCATTGCAATGCCTAAGATATGTGAAGCACCTACTGATTTTAAATATTCGGCATAGCACCACATAGATGTTCCAGATTGATACAGGTCATCAACGATAATAACCGTTTTACCTTTTAAGCTATCTATATCAATAGACAATTCGACCTGATTATCTGCATAAATTTTTCTCCAAGATTTAATTTTATCAGTAACACTTAAAGACTTCATTTCAGGTTTATCACTGCGCAGTGTAGCAGAGAGAAATTCGGCATTTAGTGAATCGGCAACATATTCAGCCAGCTTCCACGAAGGTTTATTTTGCTTTTCTACGGTTGCAGGTATAGTAGTGATCAATATGTTGTCTATGTCATCATCGTAACCATTGATGCAAAATAAACATTTATTTAAATATGCTCCTACCATCTTAGCATCATCTTCGGAGATATTTCCAACGTATTTAAGACGATATTCTATATCGCCAATTTCAGTACGTCCACTTACCCCATCAAAATTAAAGTTCCAATCGGAGCAAATACAAAAGTCCAAAACACCGTCTTCAAAATGGTCCGTAGTATATCTATTTAATTTTACCCAAACACAGCTATTACAAGCTATTGCCCATTCTATAAAATCATCAAGAATATCATAATCGATTCGATCATTAGGAATCCAAAGAGTATACAAATCGTTATATCTTTTAGACTTTCTCCATCCTGTAGGACTCAAACACCCTATCTCCCATTGACATATTCGAATGATCCTTTTTGTAAATCGATTTGTTACGAGCGTAATATTATCATCATTTTCAAATGATGATAAGTAGAAGCAACTTCTATCTCGCTGAAATCTATAATTATAACTCATATTCTATGATTCCTTCTCTCATGTGAACTTGGTAATCACTTGTACTAAAAATAAAGCGGTCATACTATGTACTCCTCCACAATCGGTATGGTGAAGTACAGAACTCTCCGCAATTTATCGTATCAAAGGCCATTTTGTTTACATAGGCTTAAATCATTGTCTCTTCAACCATCTATGTAAAGGTGAGCCGTCTTACTGATGGCCATATGCTGAAAGAACAGTTCTTTTCCCTCTTTATGCAATATTTAAGAAAATCCAAACGGATACACCCCACAGGACACCTCCTTCCCACTACTGCTATACATCCAGCTCCAAGGTCCCTCGCAGCCACCTCAGAAGACACCTATAAACTGTAAAATTATTATAGTGTATAAATTGGCGAGACACAAGGTATGGCCATGTTTCTACATGTGATAGCGCAAAAAACATTGTCATACCGCTGGATGCATTTCCTCTCGTACAGTTCTCATCCACCTAAGCGATTTTGACACTCTGTTGTCAAAGATAAGAGCGTACCCCAAATAGCAGAACAACCAGGCTCGTGATTGACACAGGCCGGGTTGTTCCATTTAGTCAAATCCTTCGAAATGGGGATTTTGAGTCAAAAGAGAATAGAGTTGCTTTTTCAGATCTGCCTCCCCAAACCAGTCACAGGCCTCCAGCAGTGCTTCCTGGGGGGTATCCACATAGGCGCTTTGAAACAGCTGCTGGGCCAGACGGTCGTCGTGTTTGAGTTGTTTCAAAAGGGGAGCTTGGACAAACTGATTTCGGCACAGATCGCACATATCCCATCCCAATAGTTGCTCGGCCACCTCTGGTTCCTGGAGGTGACTTTCTGCCGTGTCCAACAGCAACTTCATCATCTGAACTGCGGTCTGGGGGTCACTGTCACCGATTTCACATAGGAGATCCTGGGTGTCCATGTCCTCCAGCTCCTCCGCCGTCCATCTCCGGACAGCATCGGGGAAGTCCGCAATCAGCAGATCCCGGCAGGCCCACTCGTTTTCGGAAAAATCCCAGCGGCGCACCATATCCACCAGTTCTGTGCGGGTAAAATGACGTGGCGGAGGCGTAGTGTCCTCCACAGAGACGGTAAAACTCAAAGTAATTTGTGGTGTGCTTTTTTGGGGAACCAGCTTAGCCTGTTCGGAGGAAAATAGAGAAGAAGTACTTCCAAAATCCCCGCACCAGCCACACTCCCAACGGTTTCCCCGCACCATGACGGGACTGCCGCAATGTGGACACCGGATCGTCGCCATGCACCATCTCTCCTTCATAACGTCATTACATCAGGCTATGTATGATAATCTGATATTAAAGAGTGAAAACTATAATTTAAGCCCCTGAAAAATGAGATCCAGATCTTCTTGTACCGTAGTTACAGATTCCAAGCAATTATTCTCGATGGCCTCCAGCATAATTCTTTCTTTCTCATTCAGACGATTTAAGATTCTGGCATCCAGCGAGAACGGTTCACCCTCACCTGTAACAAACTGCTGCTGGAGATAGTAATACTGCGTATATTGCCCATCCGGCAGGCCAAGTCGATGAATTCTATCCTTTGACTGCAACAAATGTACAAGGTTATAGCTGTATTCAAAATAAATCGCATCATGGCATGCTTTATGCAGAGAAACAGACTCGGCCAAAGTATGCGGGTTAGTAATCAAGACATCCACACAGCCATCTCGGAAGGCAGATACAATTTGTTGTCGTTCCTCCATAGTGGTTTGACCATAGATACACGCCACATCAATTCCCATGTCACGTAGGGCGGTAGCAATACGATTGATAGAGTCCACAAAGATACACCAGATAATCACTGGCTTTCTCTGCGTGACCAGCTTTTCTGCCAGAGAAATACACGCACGGAATTTAGATGTACTTTGAATAGAGTCGATGAGTTGCTTCACGTCTTCCGAGTAATCCACATAATCAATGTCCTCAATATCAGCAGCCGAAATATCCAAAATGTCTGCAAAGTCGGATAGATCCAGTTTGTTAAGCAGCATCCTGGGATTGGATTCCATCTGCAACAGTCGGATAATAAGTGCCAGCTTATTCTTTGCATACTTCAGCTGCAAAATGTGGAAGAGTTGATTTTCAGTATCATTTGCAGATACTTCTTCAATGATGTCCGGGTTTGCTTCAGGAACTTCCAGCTGTTGTTTTGTCGTCCGACAAAAGAATGGCTGGATTTTCTTATTGATCAGATTGATCTCATCCTGAGATGGAGCCTTAAGCTGCTGCGGGGTAAATCCGAAGAACTCATCATACTCGTTGTGGTATAAGATATTCAATAGGTTCCATATATCCATATAGGAATTTGGAATCGGTGTGCCGGTCAGAGCAATCGTATAACATGCATTCTCCGCCAGCTCCAATGCTTTTTGAGCATTGCTTCCATCAATAGCCTTTACTTTATGTACCTCATCAAACACCAAAAGTGTTGAAGTCCCCACCAGTTTTTGAACTTCAGGAAGATAAGAGCGCAGGCAGTCGTAATTCAACAAAACGAGATTTGCGCTCCCGCTGTCGAATAAAAGTGCCGTTCGTTTCTCGTCCGCCGTTTTATAGCTCGGATTATGAATGTTAAATACCCGAAGCGGCAACTTATTGCCGAAGCAAAGCTGAAATTCTTCTTGCCAGGATCCAAAGGAATTTTTAGGACCAACCATTACAAGGCGGCGTACAAATCCTTTGGCATAGAGGTATGCAAACACTCCAAGGACTGAAGCTGTTTTTCCAGAACCGGGAACCGAGAAATTGCAGGCTTTCTTCATGGTACACATAAAGAAAGAATCCCACATCTGTTTTTCACGAAGCGGTCTGCTGAAAGCGTCGTTTACAACGGCTTTGTACTCCTCATATTTTCCCAGCACATCCGGACTATGCTGCTTAATTGCCAACCCAAGCCCTGCCCGCTTTTTTATATGCAGTTCCCGGTCCGCTATGTATTTCCTGAGACGGGATGTAACAAAAAAGCGGTATCCACGTTTTTCAGACTCATTCTGCAGCAGACTAATAATTTGATTAAATTGGGGATATTTAAGTATATCCTTAAAGAAAATACGTTCATCTGTGCTTTTGCTTGTGTCCACGAACCTTTTAAGCCGTATTTTATAGAAAGACGTGTTCCAGAGAAGATTCGGAATCCCCTTAAAATCTAAAGCCAATACACCATCGTAATCCAAGAGCATACAGTTTGTTTCCAGCTGCAAAGGGTCTATAATCAGCTGACCCTTGTTGTGCTTTTCCAATTCTTGATAGACAAGAGAATCCATTTCAAGCACGCAAATATTTTCCGTCTGGTTACTCCAAAGCTTCTCAAAAGTTTGCTGGCTCTTGGTAATTTTCGAATAGTCAAACGGCGATGCCTGCCAACTACAGGTAATATCAAAGGCTTCATAGTTGGATTCAAACGCAGCTGCAGTTTCATTGTTAGAACCACGGAAGCAAATAATGTTTCCTTCAGCATCCTCAACAATTCCAAACTTATCGTGGAAAATTCCTTCCTGGGTAAAGGCAACCTTGATGTCAATGACTCCAAGTCCCACCAAATAGGCCAGGTTGGATATATTTCGCTCTTCCTCCAAAGAAAGTGATTCCCGCATCCGGGCAACCAGTTCTTCTCTTATGGAAGCTCGTAACGCATAGCCATCTTGAATTTGCAAGTAATCTTCTTTATCAATTTCTGCTGACACAATTAGGCGCATGGTATGCCCATTTTGCGCAAAGCACTCGAGGCCCTTAGCATAATTTGCAAGGGCTTTGGCCGAAAAATATGCTGTTGCACGGTCATACCGAATACTCTGGGCCAGTACTGGAGAGTAGAATTGCTCTCCCAAATTATCCTCATAAGAAGAATAGGTAGCCTGCAAAGGTAAGTCTCTAAACATTAAGCATCAAGTTCCCCTCTGATGTGGTCAAGTGCTTTCTGGATCTGATCCAACCGATTCCGAACATCGTCTTTTTGCTCTTCGCTTAGTTTCTTAAAAATATTTGTATCGATGGTATCCAGCATCTCATATGCCTTCTCAGCCTGCTGCGCCGGACGGTTCCGGGTAGCATCGCCATCTGCCTTACTGACCCATTTTTCTGTGGAGTGCGCAAAATCTTCTTTCAAATCTTCCCGGGTGCGAATCTTTTCGTTAATCACCTTTTCTGTCACAACAGGAGTTTCCTCAAGAAGGTCACAAACTTTTTCGGTGGATCCCAACTGTTCGTCCAGATATTGGCCAAGAAACTTTGCATTGGACACAATTTTTTTGATCTTACGCATATAGCGGGTCATATCACCATGGGGTTGCATCAAGAAGTTTGCAAAGACAACGCTTTTCAAATCCTCACGTTTTTCATCGTCTTTGCATTGTTTAAGGATGGTATTAAGCTCCTTAAGCGGGTCATTCAGATTCATAGTTCTGGCCAGATGAAACTGCTTGGGAGCATTGATAAACTCTAAGTATTCCACCATCAGATTCGCTTTCTCAACTTCCCGCTGAATATCCGTCTCTGATTGATTGACACCATCAGCATACTCTTTGACAGTGAGGAGCTTTTTATCAACAATATCATTATAGATTCCCACAAGTCGGTCGATTGGATTATAGTCAACAGGCTTATCTACGCCATGCTGAATCATCAGCTCCAACAACTTGATTTGCTTGGCGTTATTTCGAATATCATGGTCGAGAATTACAGCTTCGAAATACTGTGTTTTCCCCGTCTTTTTTTCAATATTTCGAAGACATGTAAAACGCCTGTTACCATCGATGATGCGGCCATCTGTTAACACAACGCCAGCCTCTTGCTGGCCAATAAGATCAATATTGTTCTGGGTTTTCTTAATTGCTTCAGGATTACTCTCTATAATAAACCCTTGGATGATATCGTTATATTCCGAGTGACCCAATGATTCCAGGGCAACATCTGCATGCTCGGCTTTATATTGACTAATCCAAGTTGCAATGCGGTCATTCTGGTCATTAAAGTACAGCTGGTCGAGGCGAATTTTATATACGGGATATACCTGCGTGTGGTTATCAATAGAGAGCTTTTTAGTGCTCTGTGTCAGCATCACTGCCTTTGATTTAATGCCATCAATCAAAAGATTCATAGTTAAACCTCCTCGAAGTATTCGTCGTAGTCCAAATAAATTTTTTCAGATATGGAATCGTAGTACATCTGAGATCCAGAAGCCAGAGTACGAATATAAGACGGAGCAAGGGCAATTCCATATTGAACAGCAATTAGCTCAGACAGATCAAATATATCTATGCTCCGGACCTGAGAAACCAGGAATTCAATAAAATCAGATAGGGTCACATCCTGCTTTGATTTCCTAAGCAAATAAGTGCCAGCGACTTTTCTCCCTTGAATCTTTTTCCCTTGTTTTAAGATAGAATAGTAGAATGTATCATCAAACCCCAAATCATCCAAAGGAAATTCATAGTCTTGGTCCCGCAAAAACTTTAAGGTAAAATAGGCATCATCTTGTACGCGTCTACACACCTCTTCGATGAACGCATTTAAATTCTTTTTGTGGATTCCATTGCGTTTTAAGTAAGCTAGACGGATGAATTTCTGCGGTAAATATTCAATAATCTCGAACTTTGCTGCTTGTTTCTGCAATGCTGCATAGATCTGAGGATTTTCCCACAATTCGTCTTGAACATAAAATGTATTCCCCGCCCAATCGTTTTTGTCTAGGCACTCGATTAAGGAGCGGTACCGATTGGAATAAATAATTGTGTTAGTTTTGCGAAAACCAATTTTTCGTAGATTTTCCGTAGATAAATATGCCTCATACCGTGTGCCAACTTTACTTTTAAAAATTTTTTGAACATCCTCTACTATATACCACGGTTTCGTAAGCTTCTTTGAAATGCCCTCAATTTGTTTGTCTGTAATGCTCCTTGTCTGCAAATCATAAACTCCATTGCGTAAATATGGCGAGATCTCCTTCAGAAGGCGAACCTTTACTGTATTGGCCTTTAGTCCGTATCGTCTCTCATATTCTTGTGCAAGTCTCTCACCGGAAATTGGTGACAATTCCTTGAGAAGATCCTGTAACTGTGTAATGGCGTTCCCTGTTCCAAAGGCAATAAACGGAGCTTTGGCAAAAGTAATATGATATTTTGCGCAGATATCTGGGAACTTCTTTAGAATTGTGATTAACTCGTAAGGGTTTTGAATATCGGCTTTTTCCATCTCTGTTGCTGCATTTTTATATATAATTTCTGCAGAGATATACTGATTCCGGTATTGCCAAAGCTTTAGGCGCTTTATCATCGCACCATCCGCTCGTTCTTTGAATTGCCTGAACCGTAAGGCCCCAGCCTGTCCGATAATCGTCCTTGTACTGGCACTTAGAATAGAAGCAAAACGGTTTTTACTAACGGATAGTACATTGGGTAACGGAGCAGATTGATCGAGAAAATTGCAATATTCTAAAAAGAAAGTTTCCTTATCAACAGGAGAAGTATGTTGTCTCAATAGATAAAGACCAATCTCTTCCACCGAGCAAGGAAGCACTTGGTCACCCAGCAAAAGCCCCTCACTCGCTATCGCACTTATCGCTGCGTTTCGTACATAAATTGATTGCGACTCGTCAAGCCGAATTTGGCGCCAATCGAGCTTTCCCTTCTTGCAAATTTGGGTCAAATAAATATACGTGCTAACTGGTTGTGAGAAAATCTTGCAAAAACTGTCTTGTGTAAAGCGATATTTCCGGAATACTTTCTTATAGGAATCCTCTTCAATTGGGCAACGATTTTGCAAGAACACTCTGACCGTTTGTTGTACATTGGCCTTCTGTTCAGGTGGGAAGGAATGTCCTCGAAAAAAGAGGTTCAGCACATCTCTCCTGTCTTTATCCTGTACCCATTCGATTAATTGACTTAGATTATGCGGCGCTCCAATAATACCAGCAGGCGTGTAAATAATCCGGTTTTCTTCAAATAATTGAGAAAGCGCATCATCAACAGTGGAAGACGAATACCTGCTTTGAAATACAATATGCACAAGTTGAAAAAGGCTGACAGGCTGACTATGGCCCTGTAAATACTCCGCAATTTTTTCTTTTACATCAGTACAATCCATAATAGCCCCTTTACACATCAGAAAAGTAAACATCGTAATCCAAATATGCTTTTTGGGATATAGAATCATAATACATCGAACTCTCACGAAGGGTTTCAATCAACTTCGATGTCGAAATATAGAGTCCGAACTCATCACGCATATAGTCAGCCAAATCATAAATATCCATGGACTGCGTTTCCTGCAAAGCGAGAATTGATTCAATGAAATCAGATATCGCAACTGTGTAGGTGCCTCTCCGGAACAAGCGATTCTTACCAGCACGCCTATACGAAAACAAATCCTTGCTTTCAGCCAAGACAGATGAGTAAAACCAATCGTCAAACCCGAATTCATCCAACTTATGTACAAAACCTGACTTTTGCAAGGAGAACACTGTGAAGTATTCTCCCTCACTTACATACGCTGCGACATCTTTGCAGAACTCTTTCAAACCAGCTTTTTCAATGCCTGCTTCACTTAGTTTGCGAATATGTATATATTTTTGAGGTGCAAACTCGACAATTTCCATCTCCTCACGCAGTTTATAAAGCTGAGAAGTGAATGTCACCGTAGAAAGAATGCTTTTTTTGAAAGCAGAAATATCTACTATGTCTTGGTCCAGAAGCAGGTGCTTGAAGTACTCAACAGCGGAATGGTATTTACTGCTGACAACATAGTTAGAATAAATACGAAAGCCAAGGTTGATAATACTATAGCTATTAAGCAGTGATCTGTCTGCGTTTGGGAACATATTCTGATAAATTGCATGAATTTCCGAAAGAAGATAGAAATCGTCCTGCAACTCTCCCTTGAGTTTTTGCGACATTGCGTCAGACATAGCGGGAGAATCAATGCGATATGTGTCTCCATCCAGATAGGCGGTGATACACCCCAGATAGTTGGCCATCACACTGCCCGCTTTTATGCCATACTCTTCCTCATACCGCTGTGCAAATGCTTCTTTGGAGATGGACGCACAAGAAAGCAGTAAATCCATAACCTGCTGGTCTCGGTCGGGATGTCCAAACTCGATTGTAGGCATCCGAGGGAAACGGACATTTGAATACTCTTGCTCCGTACAAATCTTTTTCAGCAGATTGTGTAGCTCGTATTCGTCCCGAATATCGTATTCCAGCATCAGCTCTGCGTGTTCGTTGAATAACTTCAATGCCGAAAGCTCAATGTCAACATATTGGTTAAGATCCAACGCCGTCAAAAAATCCGCATAATCATAGAGTGCAGCAGGCCGGTAGCGCAAGCATCTGCCATGCTTCCACAGGACATTTATACTTGCAGCAAGCTTGTTCTCATATCCTCTGCCACCCAATGTAAGTTTTGAATTATCGGCAATTCCTAGTTCAGACAACAACGCGTTATATTTCTCTACAAAGCCGCTATAAGATATTTCATCTGAAGCGTATTGACGCAACGCATAGTCACATAGGGCATCCCGCTTGCAGGGAACAATTATGGATCCGATTTGGACACAGTTTTTATATGCGATGCGCTCTCCTGCCCGACGGAATGCAGTAGGAAAAGATTCATCATCTATGAGTTCCTCTGGCTGTAATTCTCCAGACTTATACTCAAGTTTGAGATACTCATACACTGTTTCATCTTCTTGAAAAGCGAGGCGAAAATCATCTCTTGAAAAATCATATTTCTGAAATACTTCCGCATATCGGTCTTCATAAAGTGTGGGATGTTGCTCCAGCGCTTTGTTCATGATCTGCCGGATACGCTCTCTCTGAAGCTTCAACTCATTTCCAATATCCTCTAATGTTCGACCATGAAGTCTCTCAGTTAAAACATATCCTCGCCGCTGATCCGGGAGCTGTGCTGCGTACTCAATGGCTGTCATTCTCTTGATGGCATAGGAACCGTCTTCATTCCGCACCGCTTTTTTGGTAGCAATGAGAAATCGTAAATTGTTTTCCAATACATCTGTAGGCACCATAGCGCAGGCATCCAATAGGCTTTTAAGGCTACATCCATACGCTACTTTATTTAGGGTGGACAATATCTGTGCCTGAATCCCACTTGCAACGATTGGTGATGCAGACATTGCACGAATAAATTCTGGATTCTCTAAAAGAATATCTGTGTTCACACCCTCTACGGAGTTTTCCTGAAAAAACATTTCACAAAGTGGGCTGATTTGCTCATAAAGAGCATTTATAGGAAGCTCATAAATGGAAGCAAATCGTTTCACTACCGATTGGCACAGGTCATCAGAGGTTTCTGCTACCGAATCAGATACGTGAAACGAAATATCAAAAACAGGCTGGAGTAGAAGGGCATCCCGCTTCTCAAGGATTTCCGTTACAGTTTTTTCTCCAACATTATTCCATTGCTTTATTTCATTGCGGGTCAAATGCAGTAGTTCCGATAGAAAGGAAATGTTTTGCCTTTTCAGGCAGTTGTAAGCCCTATTTGACAGTCCCATTTGTTCAACAGGAACATCCTGATAGGTAATGCCGTCATCGCCTACAAACGATGGCATGCTTTTGTGAGCCTGGGCTTCTTCCGGTGCAAAACCTGTGCTAACTTCCATGCTTGATTTTTTCTCGAGAATTTCCTGAATGCTCTTCGCACCTAAGTTCTTAATGTCGCGCAGTTCTGCTTCAGGCAGCGCTCGAAGATCCCCAATCGTCAATACTCCCGCTCTATAGAGCGCATTATACGAGCGTGTAGAAAGATTTAATTCCTTAATCGAGTTAGATTTATGGTAGAACACTTTCTTCGCCTCTTTACTTACACAGATAACTTTAACTTCTATTGGCTTTAGAGAAAACTCTCTCCTATGTACTATTTATGTCTCTCTGCTTTTTTACATTTAATCTTCACTGATTGATTCCCCGCAAAAGTAACATCAATTCGTTTCTTATATTTGGTGTCGTACATATTCTTGTAAGTCAAAATCACTTCAGCAGAGTAGCTGCCTTCATTATATACGGAATCAAGGGGACATAGTTCTAAGTAGAAAAAAGATTCGTGCGGAAAATATCAATAGTATTTTTTTCAATATATTTACATATTCGATTTCATCAACTATTATTTTCTCCACTTTTAATCCGTAAATCGGCGACTTGTCGACTAAGAACAAGCCGAGAATTTCACTCCTATTCGCACCTTGAAAGGTAGCGAACAGTTGGTAATTTAAGCAAGGAAAGCCATCTATCGGCAGTTGACTTCTCAGAAATATCTCTGGCATATATTGCAAATCGACAAATCTATCTGTTTGCTTTTTATAGCAGTGTTGTAATTATAATGCCAACTATCGAAATTACGTCAGAGACGTTTAAGCAATTCCCTGCTCCAGCTATTTCTAACACTGGCGATGATTCCGGTGTAGGCGGTATTACCATAACTTTTCTCCTTTATCGAAAAAAATAGTAAACAAGACTTCTAAAAGTATGCCGGGGTGTTACTATTTGTGACATTACTCCTACAATAAAGTTACGGTTTAAGGCGCGGCAGCCAGCCGCGTCTTTTTCCATCTCAAAGCCGAAGCTGTTAGAATGAGGGAGTAAATGGTCTGGCACTTACATTCCTGGGCTAACACGCCCGTAATGGAGTCCGTCAGCCGCCTCTCTCATCCGCAGCATTCGATTTGCGCAGGTTGTGCCACCGGTTTTCGGTGCGTTCGTGTCACCCAGGAGATTGAACAGGCAATGAGTAAAAGGCGGAAAGCCAC
>NZ_SJOS01000048.1:0-19440 GCF_012027765.1 Pseudoflavonifractor sp. SW1122
CAAAACGGCGTAGGAAGCCCTCAAACGCTTCCTACGCCGTTTCTTATGTTCTATTACTTCTCGGTTGCCACCAGCATCTCACCAGCCCGGTAAATGTCGCCAGCGCCTACCGTGAGAATCAGATCGCCGGGCTGAGCCAACTCCCGGAGCTTGGCGGTCACATCCTCCAGGGTGGGGCAGAAGATACTGCCGGGAATCTGGGCAGCCAGGTCCGCCGAAGAGATGCCCAAATCGTTGGTCTCCCGAGCGGCGTAGATCTCCGCCAACAGGGTGAGGTCCGGCTTTTTCAGCACTCGCACAAAGTCGTCAAAGAGCTCGTGGGTGCGGGTATAGGTATGGGGCTGGAATGCACAGATGACCCGCTTGTGCCCCAGACTCTTGGCCGAGTCCAGCAGCACCTCCAGCTCACCGGGGTGGTGGGCGTAGTCGTCGCACACCTCTGCCCCGTTGTAGTCCCCCTTGTACTCAAAGCGGCGTCCAGGCAGACGGAAGTCCCGCATGCCCTGCTCCACGGCCCAGCCGGGAACCCCCAGCACCGCCGCGGCGGCAGAGGCCGCCAGCACGTTTTTCACGTTGTGCATGCCGGGAATGGACAGCTCCACGTGGGCATACACCTGATCCCGGTACACCACGTCGAAGGTGGCAAAGCCGTGATTCATCTCCAGGTTCTCGGCGTGCACGTCGCCCTTCTCCACACCGAAGGTAATCATAGGACGGGTCTCCCCCTCCAGCGCCTTCATGGTGTTGGCATCCTCACAGTTGGCCACGATGTACCCGCCGTCCGGCACCAGATCGGCAAAGGCCCGGAAGGAGTGCTCCACGTCCTCCAGGTCCTTGAAGAAGTCCAAGTGGTCCGCCTCAATGTTCAAAATCACCGCCACCGTGGGACGGAAGGAGAGGAAGGAGTTGCAGTACTCGCAGGACTCCAGAATGATGGTGTCACCCTGGCCCACCCGGTGCCCGGCCTTCAGCAGGGGCAGCGTGCCGCCAATCATCACCGTGGGGTCCAGCTGGGCGGCCATGAAGATGTGGGTGCAGATGGAGGTGGTGGTGGTCTTGCCGTGGGTGCCGGAGATGCACAGGGCGTTCTTATACCCCGTCATGATGGCGCCCCAGGCCTGGGCCCGCTCGAACACGGGAATACCAGCGGACAGGGCAGCGGCAATCTCCGGGTTGTCGTTGTGTACGGCGGCGGTGCGCACCACGCAGTCCGCCCCCTCCACACTCTCAGGCAGATGGCCAATGGTCACCGGGATGCCCAGGCTGCGCAGATGGGCCACGGTGGCGCTCTCCTGCCGATCGGAACCCGTGATGATGACTCCGTTGCCCAGCAGCACCTCGGCCAGAGAGGCCATGGAGACACCGCCAATGCCCACCAGATGGGCCCGCTTTCCCGGTTTGATATACTCATGGATGTTATTGACTGACATATGCACACCCCATATAATAAAATTATCCTAATTCTTCTGGTACTATATACTCAAAACCATTATATTATACTATGCGCCATGGAGAATGGCAACCGGATTCTTCCCTTTTTTCCGTTTTTCCACAAGGAAAGGAGCACACCATGGATTACACCACCCCCCTCCCCCCTGCCGTCGCCCACTGCTGCCGCACTCTGTGGCAGGCTGGGTTTGAAGCTTACCCCGTGGGCGGCTGCGTCCGGGACCTGCTGCTGGCCCGCACGCCCCAGGACTGGGATATCTGCACCTCCGCCCTCCCCCCACAAGTCCAGAGCCTTTTTCCCCACACCGTCCCCACGGGCATCGACTACGGCACCGTGACGGTGCTGCTGGACGGGCAGGGTTTGGAGGTGACCACCTTCCGGTGTGAGGGCGGGTACCGGGACGGCCGCCGCCCCGATGCCGTGTCCTTTGTCTCCTCTCTCACCGACGACCTGTCCCGTCGGGACTTCACCGTCAACGCCATGGCTCTGGCTCCAGACGGCGCCGTCATCGACCCCTTTGGCGGACAGGCAGACCTGGAGAGCCGGGTCATCCGCTGCGTGGGAGCCCCCATGCAGCGGTTCCAGGAGGACCGGCTGCGCATGTTTCGGGCCATCCGCTTCGCCGCTCAGCTGAATTTTACCCTGGACCCGGAACTGGTCCATGCCCTGGAGGAGTTGGGCCTCCAGCCTCACCACCTGCCTGCGGAGCGTATCCGCCCCGAGGTGGAGAAAACCCTGTGCGCCCCTGCTCCCCACTGGGCCAAGCTCTTCTTCTCCTCTGGGCTGCTCCACGGCCCGGAGATAGACACCTCGCCCCTCACAGGCCTTCCCAATAAACCGCTGCCCCGCTGGGCAGGGCTGGCCTCTTTGATGGCAGAGAGCGGCCACGACCCGCGCCCCCTGCTCCAGACTCTTATCCGGGACAAAAAGCTCATCGTACCACTGTCCCGTGGCCTCGCCCTATTTCGGGAGGATCTGCCTCAAGACGCCTCTGGTTGGCGGCACGCCCTGGCCCGGTATGGTGTCCCCGCCTGTAAGGCAGGGGCTGCCATGGCTCAGGTACAGGGCCATGAGGCCCCCAGGGAACTGCTGGACCAGGTATTGGCCCAAAGCCCCTGTCTCAGTGCCAAGGAACTGGCCCTATCCGGGCGAGAGCTGGCAGCCATGGGGTTGTCAGGTCCAGACATTGGACGAGCCCAGAGGATGCTGCTGGACTATGTACTGGACCATCCGGAGGACAACACCCCAGACAAGCTTCGCCTCCTACTCAGCACATAAAATAAGCGGACAGAGCGAGGCTCTGTCCGCTTTGCTTTTGAGTTTTACAGCATCTGACGGCTGCGGGAGATGTTCATGGTGCCGTCCTGCATCTCGCCCACCCAGTCCAGGCTGCGGCCGGTACCCAGGGCCACGCAGGAAATGGCGTCATCGGCCACATAGGTCTCGATGCCGGTGTGGGATTCGATGAGCTTGTCAAAGCCCCACACCAAAGAGCCGCCGCCGGTCATGACGATGCCGTTGGTGGAGATGTCTGCCACCAACTCGGGGGGCGTACGCTCCAGCACCCCGTGCACCGCCTCCAGAATGCGGGCGCAGGGCTCCTCGAAGGCCTCGATCATCTCGCTGGAGGTGACGGTGAACACCCGGGGCAGGCCGGTCATCAGGCAACGGCCCTTGATCTCCATGCTGACCTCCTCAGGCCGGGGGAAGACACAGCCGATCTTCATCTTCAGCTCCTCAGCGGTACGGTCGCCGATGAGCACGTTGTGGCGCTTGCGAATGTACTTCACCACCGCCTCACTGAAGGAGTCGCCAGCCACCTTGATGGAGGCGGACTCCACAATGCCGGACAGGGAGATGACGGCGATGTCAGCGGTACCGCCGCCGATGTCCACCACCATGTGGCCGTCGGGCTGAGTGATGTCGATGCCAGCGCCGATGGCAGCGGCCAGAGGCTCCTCAATGAGGTACACCCGGCGGGCACCAGCCTGGATGCCGGCGTCGATGACGGCGCGCTCCTCTACCTCGGTGATGCCGGAGGGCACGCAGATCACCACACGGGGCTTGAACAGACGGATGGGGGCCACCTTGCGGATGAACTCCCGGAGCATCCGCTCGGTCATATCGTAGTCGGAGATGACGCCCTCCCGCAGGGGACGGATGGCCACAATGTTGCCGGGGGTACGGCCCAGCATGTTCTGAGCGTCGGTACCCACCTTCAACAGCTTCCCAGTATTCTTGTCCAGGGCCACCACGGAGGGCTCCCGCAGCACGATGCCCTTATCTTTGATATATACCAACACACTGGCTGTACCCAGGTCAATTCCAATATCCTTTGCAAACATGTTATCACCTCATAGCACTTTCCACACAATACAATGCATACTATGAAATAGTATACTGGAATACAGCCATTTTTGCAATGCACATTGCTCCACAAACTTCGACATCATTCGCCCCCTGGATTTATCTGAATTTCTCTCCAAAATACACCAAGCCCCCAGCTGTCCCAAATCGCAGCTGGGGGCTTACTTCTGGCTAGAAATTTCCAATGGACGCTACCTACTCTTTCTTTGGATTTTTTGACCTTGGATTCCGAAGAGAAATGACGAACTCATGGTTTCTGCAAACGCTCACACCTTGGTTTCCGCCTTGTCTGCCACTGGCATCAGGGGATTCTCCTACGTGTCTTCTGCTTACTCAAGCCTGTTTGGAACTTTCCGAGTTTCACTTCACTTTGCGCAACCCAATCATCGAAGTCTGGATGTGTGTTACCTTCTTCCTTCATATTTTTCATATCGCGATATGTTTACTGAAGTAGTCGGTTTCCGGTTAGTACATCGGACTCACCTTTCCTTTCTTCTTGTCTGTATTGTACTATGACCATCCCGTTTTGTCAACAGTTTTTATGAAATTTTTCTAAGAAATTTGAAGCAAAAACCGTGCGGCCTCAAGGCCGCACGGCGCAAACACGCAAACACTCCATGCCAATGCAAGAAAAATCGCTTATCATTGTATAAAAAAGCTCTGAAACAGAATTTTCCCGCCCTCAAGGCGGGAAAATCAATCAAAATTCGTTTTTCCCGGGGACATGCGCATCGGGAAAAACACCTCTGGAGCCCGCCAGTGTGGCCTTGGGTCGCCCTTTGACCCAAGGATGCATGCAGCGGGCTGTAATCCTCTCAAAAATGCTAGCATTTTTGAGAAGTTATTTATGGTATCCAGACCCCTCTTGGATCTTAAATGCCCGGTAAATCTGCTCCAGCAGCATCACCCGAGCCAGGTGGTGAGGGAAAGTCATGGGGGACATGGACAGGCGCAGATGGGCCTTGTCCTTCACCGTCTGGCTCATGCCGAAGGAACCGCCCACCAGGAAGGTGAGGTCAGAGGCTCCCTCCACCATCCAGCTGCTTAGACGCTGTGCCAGCTGTGGGCTGTCCATGGTCTTGCCCTCAATGCACATGGCCACCACCTTGCCGCCCTTGGGCAGTTTAGCAAGAATCGCCGCCCCCTCTCGCTCCAAAGCGGCTTGGATTTGGGCCTGGGTGGGGCGGTCCGGCAGCCGCTCCTCGGGCAGCTCGGTGACGGTGAGGCGGCAGTATCCGCCCAGACGCTTGGCATATTCCGCCGCTGCCTCCAGGTAAAACTTCTCCTTCATCTTGCCCACGCAGATGATATGTACACTCACCATGTCCTCACACCTCCATCCACGCCGAGGCCTCGCTGCGGGGCGCTACGCACAGCTCCACGCTCTGCTCCCGCTCTCCAATCCCCGCCTGGGCCGCCAGTTTGGCGGTGGCGGGCTGGTTGTTCTCCTTGGACAGATGGGCCAGCACCACTTGCCGGGTGCCTCGCTCCACCGCCCAGCGGGTGAGCTGGGCTCCCACCTGATTGGACAGGTGGCCCCGCTGCCCTGCAATGCGGCTCTTTAAGTATTCCGGGTAGGGGCCTGTGCGCAGCATCTCCGGGTCGTAGTTATACTCCGCCACCAGGGTGCTGGCCCCCTGTACCGCCTCCAACACTGGCTGGGTCACCACACCCAGGTCGGTACAGAAGGTGAGCTTCCGGTCCCCACGGGTCACCGTGTAGCCCACGGGGCTGACACAGTCGTGGCTGACGGGGAAGCTGCCCACCACCAGGTCCCCCAGAGCAAAGCGCTCCCCGGGGTCAAAGACCCGAAACCGGGGCTGCAACTCCGGATTCTTTCGGCATATCTCCCGGGCCGTCCCCTCGGCGGTGTACAGCTCCACATCCAGCTGACGGCACAGCACCGGGATGCCGCTGATGTGGTCGCTGTGCTCGTGGGTGATGAGAATAGCGGACAACTCCCCCGGCTGAATGCCCAGGCTCTTGAGCCCAGTGGTGATGCGCCGGGCGGATACCCCGGCGTCAATGAGGATATGGGTGCTGCCGTCGGTGATGACCGAGCAGTTGCCAGAGGAGCCGCTGGCCACGGTGGCAAACTTCAACAAACTTCTCTCCCTCCCCACAAAAAGCGGCAGCCCCTTGTCGGGACTGCCGCAGTCCATGTGTATCTTTGATGTTTAGCCCGCTGCGTTGGCGTTCTCCACCTGGGGATCAGGCAGGTCCACCACTTCGATCTGGGCTCCAATGCCGGTGAGCTTGGCCACGATGTCCTCATAGCCCCGCTCCACATGGCGGATGTTGCCCACCTCAGAGACACCCTGAGCGGCCAGAGCGGCCACCACCAGAGCGGCGCCGGCCCGCAGGTCACAGGCCTCCACCGGGGCGGCCATGAGCTGGGGCACGCCCTCAATGATGGCGATCTTGCCGTCCACCTGAATCTTGGCGCCCATGCGGCGGAACTCCTCGGTATAGCGGAATCGGTTATCCCACACACCCTCGGTGATGACGCTGGTGCCCTCTGCCAGACAGAGGACCGCGGCGATCTGGGGCTGCATGTCGGTGGGGAAGCCGGGATAGGGCATGGTCTTGATGTTGGCCCGGTGCAGAGGGCCATTGCGGCGGACAATGAGGCTGTCGCCGTCCTCTTCCACCTCGACGCCCATCTCCAGCAGCTTGGCGGTGATGCACTCCATGTGCTTGGGGATGATGTTATTCACCCGCACCTCGCCGCCTGCAGCGGCCACAGCGGCCATATAGGTGCCCGCCTCAATCTGGTCAGGGATGATAGAGTATTCGCCCCCGTGGAGGTGCTCCACGCCCCGCACCTTGATGACGTCGGTGCCGGCGCCGGTGATCTGAGCGCCCATGGAGTTGAGGAAGTTGGCCAGGTCCACAATGTGAGGCTCCTTGGCGGCGTTTTCGATGACCGTCATGCCCTCAGCCAAAGTGGCGGCCAGCATCACGTTCATGGTGGCGCCCACGGTGACCACATCCAGGTAGATATGGCTGCCCTTGAGCCGTCCCTCGGGCACCTTGGCGCACATAAAGCCGTTTTTCACTTCCACGTCCGCCCCCAGGGCCCGCAGCCCCTTCAGGTGCTGGTCGATGGGTCGGCCGCCGAAGTCACAGCCGCCGGGCAGAGGCACTTCTGCCTGGCCAAAACGCCCCAAAAGCGCGCCAAGCAGGTAATAGCTGGCACGGATTTTACGCCCGGACTCGTAGGCCACCGGGCTGTTATGGATGGCGGTGCAGTCCACCTCCACCGTGGAACGGTTGATGGTGCGCACGTTGGCCCCCAGTTCCTGGAGGATATTGAGCATCAAGGTCACATCGCTGATCTGAGGCAGGTTGCCAATGCGGCACACGCCATTGACCAACAGAGCAGCGGGAATGATACCGACAGCGGCATTCTTGGCCCCGCTGATCTCGACTTTGCCATACAGCGGTCTACCGCCGTGAATGAAATATTTTTTCAAACAAGACACCTCATAGCGTCCCCGGCCTGGCCGGGTTGGTAATCGCTCCCTGAAATGGGGGCTATCTATATGAAAGAATTCTATCCCTTGGATAGAACGTACAACTTTGCTTTAATGCGCATATATTATAGCATTGCCCCCACCCCATGGCAACCTAAATTTTGTTTCTGCCGGATTTTCTCCTCTTTGCCCATAGTCTCTCCCGTTCAGGGGCTACTATTCTAATAAAGTTTGTGAATTTTTTGTTACACCCCTTGCAAAACATGGGAGTAAGTATTATAGTACAGTTAGCACTCGACCAACACGAGTGCTAAAACATGCAATTCGAGGTGTACCACTCATGGAGAAAAAACAGTTTCAAGCCGAGTCCAAACGGCTGATGGACCTGATGATCAATTCCATTTATACCCACAAAGAGATTTTCCTGCGTGAGATCATTTCCAACGCCAGCGACGCCATTGACAAGCTGGCCTATCTGGCCCTCAGCGATGGCAGCATTGATGTAAAGCCTTCTGACTTTACCATCACTGTGACACCGGACAAAGAGCACCGCACCCTTACCGTCACTGATAACGGCATCGGCATGACCCAGGAGGAGCTGGAGAACAACCTGGGCACCATCGCCCGCAGCGGCTCTCTGCAGTTCAAGCAGGAGATGGGCAAGGACAACGCCGCCGACATCATCGGCCAGTTTGGCGTGGGGTTCTACTCCGCTTTCATGGTGGCCCGCGAGGTCACCGTGCTCACCCGCCGCTTTGGCGACCAGCAGGCCTACCGCTGGGAGTCCTCCGGCGTAGACGGCTACACCATCACCCCCTGTGAGATGGAGGGCTGGGGCACCCAGGTCATCATGACCATCAAGGACAACACCGAGGAGGAGAACTACGACGAGTATCTGGACAGCAACCACCTCCAGAGCCTCATCAAGAAGTACTCCGACTACATCCGCCACCCCATCCGCATGGTGGTGGAGGACTACCGCATGAAGGAGAAGCCCGCCGACGCCCCCGAGGACTACAAGCCCGAGTGGGAGACGGTGCAGGAGGAGAAGACCATCAACTCCATGGTGCCTCTGTGGCAGCGCCCCCGCTCCAAGGTGGAGCAGGAGGAGTACGACCGCTTCTATCAGGAGAAGTTCATGGACTGGCAAGCTCCCCTGGCCACCATCACCACCTCTTCCGAGGGCACCGTCACCTACAAAGCCCTGCTGTTCATCCCCGGCCAGACTCCCTTTGACTTCTACACCCGGGAGTATGAGAAGGGGCTGCAGCTGTACTCCTCCGGCGTGCTCATCATGGACAAGTGCGCCGATCTGCTCCCCGACTGCTTCCGCTTCGTCAAGGGCGTGGTGGACTCCCCCGACTTCTCTCTGAACATCTCCCGTGAGATGCTCCAGCACACCCGTCAGCTGAAGATCATCGCCACCGCTCTGGAGAAGAAGATCAAAAACGAGCTGGCCAAGATGATGAAGGACGACCGGGAGACCTACGAGAAGTTCTGGGCTGCCTTCGGCCGCCAGCTCAAGTACAGCGTGGTGGACCAGTACGGAGCCAGGAAGGACCTGCTGCGGGATCTGCTGCTGTTCGGGTCCACCGCCTCGGACAAGCTCACCTCTCTGGCCGAGTATGTGGAGCGGATGAAGGAGGGCCAGGAGTATATCTACTACGTCTGCGCCGACTCCGCCGCCCAGGCCGCCTCCCTGCCCCAGGTGGAGCGTGTGGCCGACCGTGGCTTCGAGATTCTCTGCCTCACCGAAGAGGTGGACGAGTTTGTCATGCAGGCTCTGGCCGAGGTGGACGGCAAGAAAATCAAGTCCGTGTCCGACCCCGACGCCCTGCCTGAGACCGACGAGGAGAAGGCCCAGCAGGAGAAGCAGGCCGAGGAGAGTAAAGCTGTGCTGGACTTCGTCAAGGAGACCCTGGGGGACAAGATCAAGGAGGCCCGTATCTCCAAGATCCTCAAGTCCGCTCCCGTTTGCATGACTGCCGACGGCCCCATGTCCCTGGAGATGGAGAAGTATTTCTCCCGCATGGAGGGCGCCCAGGCCGGCACGATGAAGGCGGAGCGGGTGCTGGAGCTCAACCCCAACTCCGACGCCTTTGCCGCTCTGCGCACCGCTGTGGACAGCGGCGACAAGGAGAAGGCCGCCACCTATGTACAGGTGCTCTACCACCAGGCCCTGCTCATTGCAGGCCTGCCCATTGAGGATGCCGCCGCTTACACTCAGCTGGTGTGCTCCCTGATGAAGTAACCTTCCACTTTTCTCAGCCCTCGCCTGATTTTCTCAGGCGGGGGCTTTTCCTTGACAACGCTCCCGATTTTGCATATACTGTTACGGTACAATAGCTGTGATGGGAAGGAGTACCCACCCGCTTCTGGTTCAGAGAGATGCCGGTTTGGTGCAAGGCATGGCAGAGAGTGTGGGGAAGGTGGTCCCGGAGCTGCGGCGTTGAACCTAAAGAGTAAATGCCGCCGTGTCCCTACGTCAGTGGGAAAAGAGTGCGGGCCGAACCTCTCGGCTCGAATTCAGGTGGTACCGCGGACATTTTCCGTTCGCCCTGAGTCTACGACTTGGGGCGAACTTTTTTTGCAAAAGTTGTTGCCCCACAAAGACAAGGAGTGTTGTTATGAAGAAAGAACTGCCCAAGGTCTACGAACCTCAAGAGGTGGAAGGCCGCATCTACGAAATGTGGGAGAAGAACGGCTGCTTTGCCGGGCACCGTGACCCGGACAAGAAGCCCTTCACCATCGTCATGCCGCCCCCCAACGTCACCGGACAGCTGCACATGGGCCACGCCATGGACTGCACCCTCCAGGACATTCTCATTCGCTTCAAGCGGATGCAGGGCTACGCCGCCCTGTGGGTGCCCGGCACCGACCACGCCGGCATCGCCACCCAGATCAAGGTGGAGGAGGAGCTGCGCAAGAAGGAGGGCCTGTCCCGCCACGACCTGGGTCGGGAGAAGTTCCTGGAGCGGGTGTGGGACTGGAAGCAGCAGTACGGCAACCGCATCGTGGCCCAGCAGAAGAAGATGGGCGCCTCCTGTGACTGGGACCGCTCCCGGTTCACCATGGACGAGGGCCTGTCCAAGGCCGTGCGCCATGTGTTTGTCTCCCTGTACAAGAAGGGCCTCATCTATAAGGGCAGCCGCATCGTCAACTGGTGCCCCCACTGCGTCACCGCCCTGTCCGATGCCGAGGTGGAGTACCAGGACAAGCCCGGCCACCTGTGGCACCTGCGCTATCCTATCGTGGGTGAAGAGGGCCGCTATGTCATCGTGGCCACCACCCGTCCTGAGACCATGCTGGGCGACACCGGCGTGGCCGTCAACCCCAACGACGAGCGGTACAAGGACCTCATCGGCAAGAAGTGCCTGCTGCCCCTGGTCAACCGTGAAATTCCCATTGTGGCCGACGAGTATGTGGACATGGAGTTCGGCACCGGCTGCGTGAAGATGACCCCCGCCCACGACCCCAACGACTTCGAGGTAGGTCTGCGGTGCAACCTGGAGTCCATCCGAGTGCTGGACGACCACGGCGTGGTCAATGAAAACGGCGGCAAGTATCAGGGGCTCGAGCGCTACGAGGCCCGCAAGGCCATTGTGGCTGACCTGGACGAGCTGGGCCTGCTGGAGAAAATCGAGGACCACCAGCACAACGTGGGCACCTGCTACCGCTGCGGCACCGACGTGGAGCCCATCATCTCCGCCCAGTGGTTTGTGAAGATGGGACCCCTGGCCGAGGAGGCCCTGCGGGTGGTGCGGGACGGCGAGACCAAGTTCGTCCCCGAGCGCTTCACCAAGACCTACACCAACTGGATGGAGAACGTCCACGACTGGTGCATCTCCCGTCAGCTGTGGTGGGGCCACCAGATTCCCGCCTGGACCTGCTCCGAGTGCGGCCACATCACCGTGTCCGAGACTGACCCCACCGAGTGCGAGCACTGCCACTCCAAGCACATCACCCAGGAAGAGGACGTGCTGGACACCTGGTTCTCCTCCGCCCTGTGGCCCTTCTCCACTCTGGGCTGGCCGGATGAGAACAGCGAGGACTTCAAGTACTTCTACCCCACCGACGTGCTGGTCACCGGCTACGACATCATCTTCTTCTGGGTGGCCCGGATGATCTTCTCCGGCTGCGCACACACCGGTAAGACGCCCTTCCACACCGTGTTCATCCACGGCCTGGTGCGGGACGACAAGGGCCGCAAGATGTCCAAGAGCCTGGGCAACGGCATCGACCCCCTGGAGATGGCGGAGAAGTACGGTGCCGACGCCCTGCGCTTCAACCTCATCACCGGCAACAGCCCTGGCAACGACATGCGCTTCTACGTGGAGAAGTGTGAGGCCATGCGTAACTTCGCCAACAAGATTTGGAACGCCAGCCGCTTCGTGATGATGAACCTGACCATCACCGAGAACCAGCTGCCCGACACCCTGGAGCCGGAGGACAAGTGGATTCTCTGCCGCTTGGGCGAGG
Source organism: Pseudoflavonifractor sp. SW1122 (assembly GCF_012027765.1). NCBI lineage: Bacteria > Bacillati > Bacillota > Clostridia > Eubacteriales > Oscillospiraceae > Pseudoflavonifractor > Pseudoflavonifractor sp. SW1122. The sequence goes on from NZ_SJOS01000048.1 coordinate 11,773, forward strand.
TCATAGGCGAGGTCACCGAGAACATGGAAGCCTATGAGCTGGGCGTGGCCTCCGCCAAGGTCTACGACTTCATCTGGAGCGACTACTGCGACTGGTATATCGAGCTGACCAAGGCCCGCCTCCAGGGCGAGGACGAGGCCGCCAAGGTGCAGGCCCAGCAGGTGCTGGTGTACGTCCTCACCGAGACCCTCAAGCTCCTCCACCCCTTCATGCCCTTCATCACCGAGGAGATCTGGCAGGCTCTGCCCCACCAGGGCGACTTCCTCATGCTCCAGTCCTGGCCCAAGGCCGATCCCGCCTGGGCAGATGTAAAGGCCAAGGAGTCCATGGAGGCCGTCATGGACGTCATCCGTGCCATCCGCGCCCGCCGCTCCGAGATGAACGTGCCCCCCTCCAAGAAGGCCGCTCTCACCATCATCACCAACGAGGCGGATATCTTCGCCTCCGGCGAGGCCCACCTGAAGCGTCTGGCCTGGTGCTCCTCTGTCACCGTCCAGAAAGAGGACCTCACCGACACCGCCGGCATGGTGTGCGACATCACCCACATGGCCAAGCTGTATATGCCTCTGGCCGAGCTGGTGGATCTGGCCAAGGAGAAGGCCCGCCTGGAGAAGGACCTGGGCAAAAAGAAGGGTGAGCTCAAGGGCCTGGAAGGCAAGCTGTCCAACCCTGGCTTCCTAAACAAGGCCCCCGAGCACGTGGTGGCCGCCGAGAAGGACCGGGCGGAAAAGCTGAAGGTGCTCATTGCCAAGATTGAAGAGCAGCTCAGCGCAATGAACTAAATTTTTCTTCCCCATTCCGGGGTGTGCGTGGCACACCCCGGAATTTTTTTGCTTTTTGGCAGGCTTCGCCACGGTTCCCGTCCCATGCCGGATATAATGAGAACCATCTCAGTTCAGGAGGACAAGCCATGCCCATTACCATTGACAAGCAAAACGGGGCCACCGTCATCTCCGTGCGTGGGGAGATCGACCACCACAGCGCCCGTACCATTATGGAAAACATCGACCACACCATCTCTTCCGCCCTGCCCATGCGCCTGGTGCTGGATTTGTCCAGCGTCACCTTCATGGACAGTTCCGGCATCGCCGTCCTGCTCCGTGCCCTCAGACAGATGGACCAGCTGGGCGGAAATCTGCGGGTGGTGGGGATTCCGCCCCAGCCCCGCCGGGTGCTGGACGCCGCCGGCATTGGACGGCTCATCACATTGGAATAAGGAGGGCTACATAGTGAAAGCTTTGGATCAGACCACCGTGGTGTTCACCTCCCGGTCCGCCAATGAGGGCTTTGCCCGGGCGGTGGCGGCCTGCTTTGCCACCCAGCTGGACCCCACCCTGGACGAAATTGCCGACATCAAAACCGCCGTATCCGAGGCGGTGACCAACGCCATCGTCCACGCCTACCCCAACACCCTGGGGAAGATCACCATGCGCATGCGGCTACTGGAGGACCTGCAGCTGGAAATTCAAATCAAGGACAGCGGCGTTGGCATCCCCGATGTGGAGCAGGCCCGCACACCTCTATTCACCACTGGGAATGAGGAGCGCTCCGGCATGGGCTTTACCATCATGGAGAGCTTTATGGACACGGTGAAGGTGCGCTCCACCGTGGGCAAGGGCACCACTGTCACCATGCGCCGCCGCATCGCCCGCCGGGTGGGTGGAGGGCAATGAACACCCTGGACACCCTCTCTCTGCTGGACGCCGCCCGGGGCGGAGACAACGACGCCTGTGAGCGGCTGCTGCTGGAAAACAGCGGCCTCATCTGGTCGGTGGCCCGCCGCTACTATGGCCGAGGGGTGGACCCGGAGGACCTGTATCAGCTGGGCTGTCTGGGGTTTCTCAAGGCGGTGCGGGGGTTCGACACCAGCTACGGCACCCAGTTCTCCACCTACGCCGTGCCCAAGATCGCCGGGGAAATCCGCCGCTTTCTCCGGGACGACGGCTCGGTGAAGGTCAGCAGAGGGCTAAAGGAGCGGGCCATGGCCCTGCGCCAGTGCCGCCAGGACCTGTACCACCGCCTGGGCCGGGACCCCACCGTGGGGGAGCTGGCCCAGGCCACCGGACTGGAGCCGGAGGACATCGCCGCCGCCGAGACCGCCACCCTCTCGGTGGCCTCCCTCCAGAACCAGACGGGAGAGGATGGCTTCACCCTGGAGTCCATTCTGGGCTGCGACGGCATGGAAGAGGAAGTGGTGGAGCGGCTGGCCCTGCGCCAGGCCATCGACGCCCTTCCGGACCGGGAGCGAAAGGTCATCCTGCTGCGCTTCTATAAAAACCTCACCCAGGAGCGCACCGCCCGGATTTTGGGGGTCAGCCAGGTGCAGATTTCCCGCATGGAGCGGCGGGCCATTGGGCACCTGCGGGAGTGGCTCACCGAAGAGTCCTTGCCAACCACCGTGGGATAGACTATAATAACAGTTAATCCAGTCTATCCCAAGGAAGAGGTGTGGGTTCCCATGCAAAATACCCTCTACGTGGTGGTCCCCTGCTACAACGAGCAGGAGGTGCTGCCTGAAACCGCACGGCGGCTGCGGGACAAGCTGCAATATCTGATGAATCGTGGCCGCATCAGCCGCAAAAGCCGCATTCTCTTTGTCAACGACGGCTCCCGGGACGGAACCTGGGAGATCATTGAACGGCTGCACATCGGAAATCATCTCTTTTCCGGCCTCAACCTCAGCCGCAACCGGGGCCACCAGAACGCCCTGCTGGCAGGTCTGATGTACGCCAAGGACCGGGCGGACATGGCCATCTCCATGGATGCCGACCTGCAAGACGACATTGACGCCGTGGACGAGATGGTGGACAAGTACCTGGAAGGGGTGGACATCGTGTACGGTGTGCGCTCCAGCCGGGAGCGGGACACCTTCTTTAAGCGCACCACCGCCGAAGCCTTCTACCGTCTTATGAACGCCCTGGGGGCGGAGACGGTATTCAACCACGCCGACTACCGCCTCCTGTCCCGGCGGGCCCTGGAAGGGCTGTCCCAGTTCCGGGAGGTCAACCTGTTTTTGCGGGGCATCGTCCCCATGATCGGCTACCGCACCGATGTGGTCACCTACGAGCGGGGCGAGCGGTTTGCCGGAGAGAGCAAGTACCCGCTGAAAAAAATGCTGGCCTTCGCCCTGGAGGGCATCACCTCCCTGTCGGTGAAGCCCCTGCGCCTCATCACCGGGCTGGGATTTTTCGTCTTCCTCGTCTCCCTGTTTATGATTCTCTACAACATTATCCGCTGGGTCACGGGCAACACCGTCACGGGCTGGGCCAGCCTATCCTGCTCGGTGTGGCTCATTGGCGGGCTCATTTTGCTCTCTCTGGGGGTAATTGGCGAATATGTGGGCAAGCTATACATGGAGGCCAAAGGCCGTCCCCGCTTCCTTGTCCAGGACGTGGTGGACGAACAAGACTGAGTCTGTCCTAGAAAGTCCTTGCTTTTTCGTCCAACTCAGCATAAAATAGCCTCAAAGAGACTATGGGAACCATCCCCTATAAGGAGGCACCGTTATGAACATCAACATCGATCTCAACGACCTGAAGGAGCGCGCCAAGGATCTGGCCCAAAGCGGCATGGCCAAGGCCCTGGAGCTCACCGACACCGGCGTGTCCAAGGCCAAGCAGCTGGCTGAAATCAGCAAGCTCAAGGTACTCAACCTCAGCGAGCAGGACGCCATTCGTCGGGCCTATATGGACCTGGGCCGTCTGTACTACGCCGAGCGGGGCTCCGCTCCCGAGGCCGCCTATGCGGATCTGTGCGACAAGATCACCCGGTCCAAGGCTCAGATTCAGGTCAACGAGCAGCGCATTGCCGATCTCAAGTCCTCCGGCAACCTCACCGACGAGGAAGTGGAGCACGCCTGCGAGGCCGACTTCGAGGACGCCGACTGGGAGTACGTGGGCAACACCCCCACCGAGGATGCCCAGGCCACCGCTGGCCAGGCAGAAGCAGAGGCCCAGGCGGACGACGCCGATGCCACCGACTTTGAGGAGCCCGAGGTCAAGACCGACGATCAGGTGTAACGCCAACCAACACGCAAAAAGACCGTTGCAGAGAGAAATTTCTGCAACGGTCTTTTTCTTCTCACATTTCCCGGCGGCCCTCCATGGCCCGCATCAATGTGGCATCATCAGCAAACTCCAGGTGGCTGCCCACCGGGATGCCGTAAGCCAGACGGCTGACCTTCACCCCGAAGGGCTTGAGCAGCCGGGAGAGGTACATGGCGGTGGCCTCCCCCTCCGTGTCCGGGTTGGTGGCCATGATGACCTCCTCCACCTCTCCCCCAGACACCCGCTCCACCAGCTGAGCGATGCGCAGGTCGTCGGGGCCCACGTGGTTCATGGGGGAAATGACCCCGTGGAGTACGTGGTACACCCCCTGATACTCATGGGCACGCTCCAGGGCGATGACGTCCTTGGGGTCGGCCACCACGCACACGGTGTGCTGGTCCCGCCGGGGCGAACTGCACAGGGAGCACAGCCCCTCCCCCTGGGTGAGGTTCTGGCACTTGGGGCAGTAGCCAATGCTCCCCTTGGCCTGGAGGATGGCGTCAGCAAAGGCCTTTGCCTCCTCCTCCGGGCGGCCCAACACGTACAGGGCCAGACGCTGGGCGCTCTTACGCCCCACGCCGGGCAGTTTTGCAAATTGTTCCACTAAGTTTTCCAAAGCCGGGGGAAAATAATCCATGCTCTTGCCTCCAGATCTTGTACTTCTTACTCTGTCACCCGCAGCGCTGCCATGGCGGCAGAAAGGTCAGGGGCCTCATACAGCGCAGAGCCCACCACCAGCACGTTGGCGCCCGCCTCCACCACACGCCGTGCGGTAGAAGGGTTGATGCCACCGTCCACCTCCAGGTCACAGCTGGGGTTGTGGGCCTGGATGATCTCCCAGACCCGGGTGATGGTCTTCAGCTGGGACTCTATAAAAGGCTGGCCGCCAAAGCCCGGCTCCACCGTCATCACCAGCACCATGTCCAGCTGGTCAATATAGGGCAGAATGGCCTCCGGGGAGGTGATGGGCCGCAGGGCCACCGCCTTTTTCACGCCGTATTCTCCCATGATGTCCAGGGCCTTCTGGATGTTCTGAGGGTGATCCGACTCCAGGTGAACGCTCACCAAATCCGCCCCCGCCTCACAGAACTGGGCGACATACCGCACCGGCTTGTCGATCATCAAGTGTAAATCCAACTGCATGTCCGTGTGTTTGCGGATGGACCGAACCACCGGAAGGCCCAGGGTTATGTTGGGCACAAACGCCCCATCCATCACATCCACATGGAGCAGGTCGGCGGTTTGGACCCGCTGGATCTCCCGCTCCAGATTGCAAAAATCTGCTGATAAAATGGATGGCGCAATCTTTACCATGTTCTCTTTCACCTTTGTCTTTCTTCTCCGATTCTTTTACCTTCTCTCAGGGGTTGGGGGAGCACACCGCCCACGGGCCATCCTCATAGGATACCACAAGCGGATACCGCGGTCGGCTGCCCGGGCGTTCTCCCCCCATCTCCCACCCGCGCCCGGTCTCCGGGTCGACTGTGTGCCGCATTGGCATAGCCGTCCGGCAAAGGATTCCCCTTTGCCGGACGGCAATTGGAAGTTATTCGTAGACGCAGGAGGTGGCCACTTCGCTCACCTGATATCCTGCCTTGGCCAGGGAGGACAGAATCTCCTCCTTGTGCTGGTGGCCAAAGGCCTCCAGGGTCACCTTCAGCTCCACACCAGCCTGACGGTTGATGTTGACAAACTGGTTGTGGTCCAGCTTGATGATGTTGCCGTTTTCTCGGGCCACCAGCTCCGCCACACGGAGCAGCTCGCCGGGCCGATCGGGCAGTTGTACCGAGAAGGTGAAGATGCGGCCCCGGTTGATGAGCCCGTGCTGCACCAGGGAGGAGATGGTGATCACATCCATATTGCCGCCGGAGAGCACCGACACCACATTCTTGCCCTTACACTCCAAGTGGCGCAGGGCGGCGATGGTGAGCAGGCCTGCATTCTCCACCACCATCTTGTGCTTCTCCATCACATCCAGGAAGGCGTCCACCAGCTCTCCATCTCCGATGGTGAGGATGTCGTCCACGTTCTTCTGGATGTAGGGGAACACCAGGTCGCCGGGGGTCTTCACCGCCACGCCGTCGGCAATGGTGTTCACGGTGGGCAGGGTGACCACGTGCCCGGCCTCAATGCTGGCCTTCATGGACGCCGCCCCCGTGGGCTCTACGCCGATGACCTGCACCGAGGGGTTGAGCAGCTTGGCCAGGGTGGCCACGCCAGCGGCCAGACCGCCGCCGCCGATGGGCACCAAAATCACATCCACATCCGGCAGGTCCTTGAAAATCTCATAGGCAATGGTGCCCTGGCCTGTGGACACGGTGAGGTCGTTGAAGGGGTGTACATAGGTGTACCCCTCCTCCTGGCTCATCAGGGTCGCCATAGATGCTGCATCATCAAAGGTCTCCCCGTGCAAAATAACACGGGCGCCGTAGTCCTTGGTGTTGTTGACCTTCACCAGGGGCGTGGTGGTGGGCATGATGATGGTGGCGGGAATGCCAGCGGCCTGGGCCGCATAGGCCACGCCCTGGGCGTGGTTGCCCGCCGAAGCGGTAATCAGCCCCCGCTCCTTCTCCTCCTGGGTGAGGGTGGAGCACTTAAAGTAAGCGCCCCGGATTTTGTAGGCCCCGGTCACCTGCATGTTCTCCGGCTTGATGTAGACATGGTTGCCGGTGGACTTGGAGAAGAAGGTGCTGTAAATCAGGTCCGTGGGGTGGAGCACACCTTCCAGGACCTTTCTGGCCTGTTTGAAATTTTCTAGGGTCATCATGGCTGTACACCTGCCTATTTTATCATTCAGGTTCTCATTTTAACCCACCAAATGGGGAAAGTCAATGCCTTGACCTGCGCTGCATTTTCTTGACACCCCCACTTTAGTGCGTTACAATAAAGCCAATATCACGCTGGTAGAAAGGAGCGTGCGCTGTGGCTTTCATTCGCAAAAAAAGCGTCCTCCCCATTTATATGGTGGGAGGCACCTGGCTGGTGTGGTCTCTGGCCGCCCCTCTGTATAAACCCACCCACTATATCATGGCCGGTCTGGCCTCTGCGGCGGTGTACTATCTGGGCAAGATCATCTTCCCGGACCGGGGCTACGAACTGGATGACCCGGAAGAGGAGACCTCTGAGCCCCAGGCCCAGAAGACTCAGGCCGAGCCGGTCAGCCCCGAGGTCCAGCAGCTGCTCCAGGAGCGGGACCGGGCCCTGTCCGAGATGCGCCGACTCAACGACTCCATTCAGGACCCCACCCTCTCCCAGCAGATCGACCGATTGGAGCACACCACTCAGAAGATCATGGACGCGGTGGCCAAGAGCCCGGACAAGCTGCCTCAAATCCGCCGATTCCTCAACTATTATCTCCCCACCACCCTGAAACTGCTCAACGCCTATGACCGCATGGACGCCACTGGGGTGGAAGGTGCCAACATCGATGGCACCAAGGGGCGCATTGAGGACATCATGTCCACCATCTGCACCGCCTTTGACCGCCAACTGGACGCCCTGTACGGCCAGGAGGCCATGGACATCAGCACCGACATCGACGTACTGGAACAGATGCTGGCCCGGGAAGGCCTGGGCGATATGAATCTGTCCACCGACGACACCCAAAAATGACCCGTAGGAG
>NZ_SJOS01000049.1:0-19266 GCF_012027765.1 Pseudoflavonifractor sp. SW1122
GGCCCCCGGCGCCCGCCGGGGGCGGGGGGCCCCCCCCCCCCCCGCCGAGGTGCTGGGCAACCAGGTCACCCGCCTCTACGACGTGGGAGTGGCGGGACTTCACCGCCTGCTGGCCTCTCTGGACGAGCTGATGCAAGCCCGGGTGGTCATCGCCGTGGCTGGCATGGAGGGGGCGCTGGCCTCGGTGGTGGGCGGTCTGGTGGACTGCCCTGTCATCGCCGTGCCCACCAGCGTGGGCTATGGGGCCAGCTTCGGCGGCCTGTCCGCCCTGCTGGCCATGCTCAACTCCTGCGCCTCCGGGTGCAGCGTGGTGAACATCGACAACGGCTTTGGCGCAGGCTTCCTGGCCAGCCGCATCAATCAAATGGAGGGTCTGCCTCAATGAACACCTTATATTTACAATGTAACATGGGAGCGGCCGGGGATATGCTCACTGCCGCTCTGTATGAGCTGCTCCCCAACCGGGAGGAATTCTTGCACACCCTCAACCACATGGGTCTGCCTGGGGTGGAGTTCCACGCCCTTCCCGCCCAGTCCTGCGGCATCTCCGGCACCCATATGGACGTGGTGGTCCACGGAGAGCGGGAGGAGAGCCTGGACCATCACCATAACAATGACAATGACCACGACCACCATCATCACCATGATCATGAACATGAGCACGGCCACGAGCATCATCATCACCACCACCACACCACCCTCCACGATGTGGAGCACCTCATCGGCCACCTGAACCTCCCCGCCCCGGTGCTGGAGCAGGCCCGGGCGGTGTACCACCGCCTGGCTCAGGCGGAATCTAAGGCCCACGGGGTGGAGGTGGACCTGGTGCACTTCCACGAGGTGGGTGCCCTGGACGCCGTGGCGGACGTGGCGGCGGCCTGCTATGCTCTGTACCTACTCCACCCCGACGAAGTGGTGGTCTCCCCCGTCCACGTGGGCAGCGGCATGGTCCACTGCGCCCATGGTATCGTCCCCGTCCCCGCTCCCGCCACCGCCCACCTGCTGGAAGGGGTGCCCTGCTACGGCGGCGACATCCAGGGGGAGCTGTGCACCCCCACGGGGGCGGCGCTGCTGACCACCTTTGCCACCCGGTTTGGCCCCATGCCCCCCATGGTGCTGGAGCACACCGGGTACGGCATGGGCAAAAAGGAGTTCCCCGCCGCCAACTGTGTCCGGGCCATGCTGGGGCACACCCAGGAGGCCAAAGGGGAGATTTTGGAGCTGGTGTGCAACCTGGACGACATGACCCCCGAGGCCCTGTCCTTTGCCTGCCAGCGGCTTTTAGAGGAGGGTGCCCTGGACGTATACACCCTGCCCGGGTGCATGAAAAAGGGCCGCCCGGGGTGGCAGCTGGTGGCCCTGTGTGACCCCGCCCACAAAGACCCGCTCATCCACCAGGTGTTTGCCCTTACCTCCACCACAGGGCTGCGGGTGCGCACCTGTGAAAAGCACGTGCTGGACTACACCATCACCACCCGGGAAACCCCCTACGGCCCGGTGCGGGTGAAGAAGGCCCAGGGCTACGGGGTGCGCCGCTCCAAGCCGGAGTATGAGGACATGGCCCGCATCGCCCGGGAGCACAAGATCACCCTGAAACAGATCTTCCACAGGGACTAACCCATGCCTCTTCCCTCTTCACTGGCAGGGGAGACGCGCTCCGCTGGGCCCCATTTCTCCACGATGAGAAATGGGGGAAAGAATCGCCAAAGGCGGGTCCTTCCCCCGCCTTGTGGAATCCACCCTGCTGGTACTGGCTGCTCCTGCGTCCTTCTCTTTCTGGCCCTTGGACCGGTGGGGTCACATAGATGGCCTGGCAACTCTAAAGGAACTGCTTTCTTCTCTGGTAGATGTGACTTCTACCGCCAGGGCCTTCCTCTGGCGAGCAGCTGTTCCCAGCTGCCGGTGGACTGGCTCCCGGCGGTGGCTACACCGCACCACCAGAGTAGGCCCGGACGGGGGAACCGCCCAGCCATAGGGCCAGCTGCCATGGTGGCCTGGTGTAGTGGCACTATAGGCGCCACCGTAAAGGTGACGGGCCGAAAACGGGCTTGACGCACATCCGGTCCCGTACCCCAAGGGGGGTACTTAGGGGGGAACGCCCTAAGCGGGTTTTGGTTCCTTTTGCCCGAACAAAAGGAACCCCCAGCGGGTAGCGTCCCCGCCAGACTGGCAAGGCTACTCCAGCGAAGAGCAAAGAAGTGTGTTCCTAATCGGAGCACGGGGACTGGAAAAGACACATAAAAACTTGGGAGCGGCTCAAAAAGCCGCTCCCATCTCTCTATTCGGTGCGAAAAAAGGAGAGCAACGAAACTTTCGTCTCGTTGCTCTCCATATCGATGTCAGCGCATCCGCAGCAGCCGTTCCATACGCTTGTAGAGCAGGGTGGTGAGCACCGACACAATCAGGCCCTTGAGCAGGTTAAAGGGCACCACGGCAAAGAGCACCAAGGTGGACACGCTGTTGATCATGCCATTGACCGCCGTACCCATGGCCACCAGCTGGTCCAGGGGCAGGCCGTAGAGGGCGGAGAAGGCGGGGAGCAGATACACCGCGTTGAAGAAGCTGCCGAAGGCAGCCATCACCACCGTACCGGTGACCATGCCAGCGATGGCCCCCTTCTTGGTCTTAAAGCGGTGATAGAGGGTGGTGGCGGGGAGAATGAAGGAGCAGCCCACCACAAAGTTGGCAAAGTCGCCCACGAAGGCGGTGGTGGTGCCCTTGAGCAGCAGCTTGAGGATGATCTTCACCAGCTCGCACACCACGCCCGCCACAGGGCCCAGGGAGAAGGAGCAGATGAGCACGGGCACCTCGCTCAGGTCAATTTCATAAAAGCTGGGAGCAAAGGGCAGGGGAAACTCCAGGTACATCAGGATGGCGGCCATGGCGGCAAAGATACCGATGTACGCCGCCCGCCGGGCGCCCTGCTGCCGGGGGACTTTCAACCACACCCGTTCCACCAGCATGGCCACTACAAACAGGGCCACAAATACCCCCAGGCATACCAAAAGATACACCACATTGTCCTGTGCGCTCGCCCACAGGTCCGTCAGGTTGTTCCACATAATAAAAAACCTCCAAATGATATTGAGACGCCCAAACGCCAATGCCGTTCAGGCGCAACAACCCACTTGGAGCCCTTGCACATCCTCTTCCATCCGGACTGTAACCGTTGGTCCCGGAGTTTCACCGGGTCAGCCGCAGAACCAAGGCTCTGCGGGTCGCGGACTATACCGCCAGTGGGGAATTTCACCCCGCCCTGAAGACATGGTATTCACTTGTCTCTGCCCGCTATTATAGCACAGTGCTGCTAAAAAGCAAGCTGTTTTTCTCAGCAGCCTTCCCAATACCATTGGATGCAGAATCTGTTCACCGTGCTGCCTCGCATTCTCATACTATGCAAAAGCAACGATCATTCGTCCATCAGCTGGGAACCAAAGCCCGCAAAAAGCAGCTCTTTCCTCCGAATTAACAGAGGAAAGAGCTGCTTTTTGTGTTTTTTACATTTTTAACACGTTTTTTCTGTCAATGTTCGACAATATCACGATTTAAATGGAAATAGAACCCTTTTACCGGCACTTCGCTCCAAGTATTTCCAGTCATTTTTCGTCTATTTTTGACTTTTTTAACAATTTTGACAATTCTATAAATTATGCATTAAAAAGATTTCCCCGGGCCAAAATGCCCAGGGAAATCTTTTTATCACACGATTCGGGTACAGATCACCACATAACGATAGGTGTTAGTAGGATAGGGGTGGCAGGTGATGAGAGTGAGTAAATCTTCGCCTGAGCGAATAGATAAGCACTCCACCTCGTCGGGATTCACCACCTGGATTTCTGATACTTCATACTGCAGAGTCTCCCGGAAATTCTGGACCTGCACCACGTCCCCCAGCTCCAGCTTCTGAATGTTGCGGAACATGGGAGCCTGGAAATACCCCCGGTGCCCTGCCAACACACAGTTGGTGTTCTCCCCTCCGATGGGATAGGAGGTATTGGTCATGTGGGCAGCGCCCAAGGTCATATTTTTGGGGTTGGCCCCCAGATAGATGGGCAGCTCAATCCCCATTTTATCTATGGTGAGATAGCCGATCACACCATCTTCCAGTCCATACTCAGAAAGGTCAATGGCAGGCTGTTCATAGGAAAAGGGGTCCACCAGCTGGGGCTGGTGCTCTTCATAAAGCCGCTGGTTTTCCTCCGCCAGCTTCTCATACAGCTCTTCCAATCTAGGGTCTGGCTCCTGGGCTTCTTCTGGGGCCACCTGTTCCAAGAAGCTCTCCTTTTGTCTGGATACCTCTTGGGCATAGCGGAAGGCGGTAAAGCGGGGATAGAGCAGAACACCAGCCCCCACCAGAACCAGCACCAAGCCCAATATGAGGACAATCTGTCTCGCCTTATCCCTCACGGCGCTTTTTCCTCCTTCTCCACACGACGATACCTACAATCAAGCCCACGCCTACCACAGCGCCGGGAATGTAGTACCACAGGTAGGTGAAGTCCAGGGTCCGCAGGGTTACTTCATCCTCCTGCTGCTCCATCTCCGGGTCATACTCCACCCGGGTACCTCGCACCAACAGTCGGTGGGTATTGACCGCATAGGGGGTACAGGTCACCAAGGTCACCAAGTCTTTGTCTGCCTCTGCCACCAGATTTTCCAGCTCATCCGGCTCCACCGTGGTGATCTGGTCCACCTGATAGGCGTGGACCTCGTCCAGCACATGGATATAGAAGTGGTCCCCTATCTCCATCTCGTCCAGCCGGGTGAACAGTTCCGCGCTGGGCAGTCCCCGGTGTCCGGTAAGAACGGTGTGGCGGTTGAGTCCGCCAATGGGCAGAGCGGTGACCTCCATATGCCCGATTCCCTTGGCCAGCACCTCCTCGCTGGTACCGTGGTACACCGGCAGAGATAGGCCAATTTTTGGGATTTCCAGGGTGCACATCACGTCGTCCAGAGCCAACACGTCCTGATAATTGTCCGGGATGGCGTAGCCACTGCCAGGGATAAAGGGATCGTGCACCGGGTCCCCCATCAGGTTTTCATTGTACTCTATGGCCTTCTGCCACTCCTCTTCCAATGTCTCCTCGTCCAAGCTGTTGACCAGATTGGCGTGGGACGTGATCATTTCCCGATGGCTGAGGTCGGCAATGAAGTTGCTGATGGCGGGGTAGAAAAAAATCCCCGCCCCCACCAGCAACAGTGCCAACGATAGAATTAGAGGCAGTATAGAGCGGATTTTCCCACCCTTTCGTTGCCTCCGTCTCCCCCTTCTTCTCCTCCTGTTTCCTTGTCCTTGGTCCTGCACCTGCTCACACACTTGCGTCTGCTCCTGGTCGTGTTCTTGTTCTTGGTTCTGTTCGTGTTCTTGTTGGCTCATACTCCAAGCTCCTTGGGTCATATGGGAAGGGCCGGGGCGTTGAACGCCCCGGCTCCTTGCTTGATATTTTAGCTTAGAAGAGGAATTAGTCCTCTGCCTTCTTCTTCTTCAGGGTCACCAGCACCAGAGCAGCGCCGCAGGCCATGATGACCAAGCCACCAGCGGTGAACAGCACGGTGCCCATACCACCGGTGGTGGGCAGGTTAAAGCCAGGCTTTTTGTTCTCAACTTTGAACTCAAAAATGTTCTTCAGACCATCCTCAGTATCTCCACCAATTGCAAAAGTGGACACTAAGCTCTCTTCCTTCACCACGGTAGAGCCTTCGGCAGTACAGTCATCCAGGTTGCCATCGGGGCCCTCCCCACCCTGGGCATCTTTGTTATCCACCAGGGTGATCTTAATGACATCAGAGGGAAGCACATATCCATTGGGAGCCTTGGTCTCCTTCAGATAGTAGTCGCCGCAAGTCAAACCCTGAACCTGAATCTGTCCATCCCCATTGGTCACCAAAGTAGTAGTGATATCGGTGCCTGCCTCGATTTGATCTGCTGTCGCCTTGGTATACACGCCGTTGTCCTTGTCCACAAACTGGATTTCATTGGTGCACTTCTCATCACTGTACAGCTTGAACTCAACACCTTGCAAAGCCTCATTCTTCTCATCCACCTTGGTGACGGTAAAGCCATAGGTGTACACAGTCTCCTCCGTAGGGGTGGTCTCGTAGGAGCCGCCATCATAGGGGTTGGTGTTCACACCCAGGTATGCATCATTGCCCAGGGCATCTTCCTCAAAAGCATACTCATTGATGGTTGCCTTATACACCACATGGACATATTTTGCATCAGAATAGTCTTTAATGAAGTTCGCGTAATCAAATCGCACCTCGAAAGTGGTGTCGTCCGGAAGTTTTTCATCATCTTTCGGCGTCACTACTTTGTACTTAGCGGTATCTACCAGATAGTCAGGATCAGGAACTTCCTTTTGATCGTCCCCCTCCCCTGCTTTCTTAGTATGCATGATACCATTTTCACTCCAATACACAGCTACCTTTTTGTCCCAGGTCAGGCCGTGGCTCATTTTATCACCCACATTAAATGCGGTAGCGGTGGCACCCTCAGGATAGACAGGCACAGAGGCTTTAACGGTGTAGGTGACCACATCACCAATGCTGACCGTGGGCTTATCAGGTTCCTTGTCCACGGTGCCCTTGTCACCCTTGAGCACCACGTTGGCATCTTCCACATACCAAGTCTCATTGGTCTCAGGCTTACCATCGTGGTCGCCCCACTGAGGATACAGAGTAGCGGTGGCAGACTTGTGCACATAGGTGCTGGTATCATCGGCAATAATCAAATATTGGCCCAGGGGCATATCTTCCACAGGGGTGGCAGTGGTTCCATTCACGGTAGTTTTTGTAGGCTCATCTAACAGCAAAGTTTCCTGCTTAATAGCAGTAGCCAAAGCCTCATAAAACGCACTTAGTTCTTTTGCAGTAGCTCCGACCTCATCCTCGTTAGAAGTTTTAAGGGAAAACGCCTCGGTCACTGCGTAAGTATAAGTGGAAGTCGTCTCAGTTTTATCTTCAATAACTTTCACATAACTAGGATACTCCTCAGCTACCCACTTTCCCACTGCTTCCACCCACTGGTACATTGGGTCTTTAGGCTGATAGCTGTTTTTATCCAGATTCACCGTAATGATTTGGTATAGGGCCACCGAGGTATTCACATCCCGGTCTGTACCCTTGATATTAATGGTTCCAGTGGGTGTAGTATTGACTATGGGGTTCTTCTCTGCAAACGCCCCCATCGTGGCCATGGACAGCACCATAGCCACAGTCAGGCACAGCGCAAAGAGCCGTGCCACAGTTGATTTCATCGTTTTCATAAGGTATCTCCTTTCTCAGTCGCTGGGAAATATTTGTGTACAGGGATATCCCTGGATCACACTGATCTGCCTCGCATTTTGCTTTTTCTTCTAGGTGTCCCATTTTGTAGGAACCATAGCAGGGCCAGGCTACCGCCACCCAACATCATCGCACCGCCTAGCATCATGCGCTCTGCGATTCCTCGTCCACCCGTAATGGGCGGCTGGATGGCGTGATAGTTGACCAGGTAAAGCACACCATGATCGTCAATCATAAAAGCTGGGGCATTCTCTAAGGCTGTAATGGTAAGGGTAAATTCACCCAGGTCAATTTTTACCTCTTCTTCCGCTCGCTCTTGGGGGACTACCGCTTCGTCCTTTGTCTCCACAGTCAGGTTCCACTGTCCCTTGGGAAGCTGATATCCATCCGGGGCCTTGGTCTCCACCAGGCGGTAATTCCCTGGCAACAGATCCACAAACATGGTTTTTCCATCCGATTGCGATGTAGACATCCCCACATTTTTCCAAACAGTATTATCTACACTGCTGACATCCAGCAGCTGCTGGCCATGGGTCTCCCACTGGCTTCCCACATAACCGTATAGCTGGAACTGTGCGCCAGATAGAAGGTCGTCCTCTTGGACATTGGTTTCGTCAAAGCCGGAACCATCCACCTTGATAAATGACAGCTCTGCTCCCCCTTCTCTGTAGTAGAAGGTAATGTGGTTCTCCTGTCCTTCCCCTAGGGTGGACACCGGCTGCCAGGAAGTGACCAGTGTGATAGTCTCATATCCCGCCAGGTTGGTACACACATATCCCTTAATATTCACGGGAATCTCTGTGACCACCGAGGCCCGGGTGGAAACCTGCTTGTCCTCGGCCAGGGGCTCATTCGTCCCCTCCTCCAGGTAGGACACGGTATAGGTGGTCTCCTCTACCTCCTGATACACAAACGTCACAGTGTTCTCTTCTTCTGAAGAGAGCACCATGGTTCTGCTTGCAATTTCAGAAACCAGATAGACATTGTCAGGATAGTGTTCGTTCTGGGGCAGAAGCACCTTGGCATAAATGGTATCTCCCACGCTGCTGATCCCAGTCTCCTGGTAGAAAGGCGTATCCTCTCCCTGTATGACATGATTGATGGTATAGGGTGCTGTGCCCACACTCTCCCAGCGGGCATACAAGGTGGTGTCCTCCGCCACCAGGCGATCAAACGTCCACCGTTCGCCGCCCACCTCCTTGGTGTACCATCCCATAAAGCGATAGCCTGCCCGGGTGGGCTCTTGGGGTTCCTCTGCCGAGGTATTGTACGCCACAGACTGGGATTCCACCGGAGACCCACCCTGGGAGTCAAACTGGACCAGCAAATCTTTACGCTCCCATTTGGCATACAGGGTCAAGTCTGTGGCCGGCATCTCATAGCCATCCTCAACGGGGTTGGTGAGGTTCATCAGCTCCGGGTCGGTGTACCAACCCAAAAACACGTATCCCTCACCCATGTTGGTGGGGGCATCCATCAGCGTGATGGGCGTCTCGTAGTAGACATCGGGCACCGTACCTACCACTTCTCCATTGCTCACATAGGTCAGGTCGCTCTGGACCCGATTTCTATAAAAGTAATTGTGGTTTTTAAAGCCTCCTGTATGTGTCTTTGCATATCCGTACAGTTTAGTGTCCTCGCCTAAGTAGCAATACATAATTCCATTTTGGTCCACTTGGTAAATTTTATTCCAATATGGCGCAATGGCAGCCCAATTGTCCTGCCCGATTGCTTCTACCAACTCTTTGCGTGCCGTGGCATTCTGATCACTGAGGGGCTCATCTGAGGTGTATACACTGCCTTCATTCCAATCAAAGCCCTCGAGATATTCCAGACCAGCAAACCTCAAGTCTTTTCCTACAAGAACTTCGCTGATGTAGTGTTCATATGTATCTCCTGTCACTGCCTGGTTATAGGTGTGCAGGTTATAGACATTCATTTCTTCACTGGAGTAGTACGGATACAAATCCCAAGTCTTTTCTATGGTAAATCTTGATGGCGATGCCAGTTTTCGATCCTCTATTGTCCCATAATACAGGTACTTGAAGTCCCCTGCCTCACTTCCCTTGTTCGCATTGTAGTAGTCAGCATACTCCGAATACTTTGGGAAATCTCCCGGCATAGTATCTCCGTAATTTCCCTTAAACACCTTCCACGTACTACCGTCTGCGTTGTGTAGGGTAACCGTCCACTCCTCACGGTCGTAGTACACATTCAGCACCGATGTGCCATCTCCGGCTACCACCGTATCATCGCTATGGGAGTAGTCAAATCCAAAGAACTCGCCGCCTTCGGCGTCGTTTTGCCCGTTAGCAATATCCTGCTCGCTGGCCGTCACCGTGGACTCCGTCAGGGCTTTCCGGGTCTCATTGTTGCTGTGGATCACGTAATCCCCGTCCAGGTCTTCAAACCACACCACCACGGTATACTCCACTTCTTTGGGAACCCAGTGGGCATATACCACCAAGTCCTGCTCTGGCATGGTGGAGATTCTTTCTGCCAGTTCCTGACCATCCGCAGCGGTCCATGCCACATCCTTTAGATTCCACGTCCAACCTTCTGGGTCCACGCCCTCCTTGAGCGTATACCAGCAATCAAAGGAATAACCCGCCCGCTCCGGGACAGGTACACCGCTCAGCTTGTCCTCAATATTGCTCCCTGGAGGGGCCAGGATTGGTTCCACATACGTACCATAAGTAGTAAAGATAATGTACGGGTCGCTCTGTTTGGTGTAGGTGAGGATTTTCTCCGCCTTTCCGTCTGCGGTTACGGTGAGCGACATCTCTTCGGTGACATCCTTGAGATAGCCATCAAATTGCTTATACTCAATGGAGATTTTTGTGGCTGCTGGTGCCTGTCCAACCACCCGGCCCAACTCTTCCGTCTCTCCGGTGCTTGGATTATATCCTTCATAGACCACTGTGTAGTCATACATGTTCTCTGTGTAGGTGTAAAACACCGAAACTGTGGTGTCCTCTTCCAACACGCCGGAGATGACCGACTGCTCTGGATCAATCAACGTAAAGTTAGCAAAAGCGGGAGAAGATACCTCGTATCTACTTCCCACTACCTGTTGGGCAATATATGGCTGACACACCATATTCCCACCTGTTTTCTCCAGATAGTAATTGATGGTCAGCGTAGCCAACGATGTATTTCCCGCCTTGGTCATTGTGTTACTGGCACACATACAAAACACAAGCACTACAGCAACCAGCAGGGATATCACCTGTTTCCTCTTCAGTTTTATTTTCCACTTCAACGATATACACCCCCTGTGTTTCCAGTGCTCCACAGCTTCTGCATCATCCTTATTATCCTTCTATCGATACAACATACATATTATACCACACCTTAAAAAGGTTATCAACGCATCAGAGGAAGTTTTTTCTGTTTAGAAATTACAGGCCTATATTTGGTATATACAGTTTATATACCAAAGGTTATGAATTATTTTTGTTATATCATGTGAAAATGAATTTTCATAATCGTGAGATTGCAATTCGTCAACTTTACAAAAGTTATACAATATATTCAATGAAACATACACATAATAGGGGATTTGTCCATTTTCACTCCGTCCCTATCCAGCCTCTTTCGTTAACCATATAAAAACCCGTCAGTTACCAGAACTCACATTTCGTTTCACTCTCTCAAAAAGTACACCTTTTGGAATAGGCAGGTATTAATAACGATTGCATATAATGGGTAAAAATTCAATCTCTGCAAGCATATTTCATGAAAATTACATAAAATCTACCAGATTTTTCCGATACAATCTAGTCAATCAAAAGGTGTACTTTTTGGTAGGCTAAATTTTTATCTCCGGCGGTGGCAATCTCGTCGTCTGCGGTAAAAGGTGGATTGGCTGATCTGGCACAAATCCAGTACATCGGACAGGGACAGCTGTTCTCGCTCCCAGGCCTGCACCAGCGCCTCGAAATTGTCCGGCAACTCCTTCTCCGGCCTGCCAAATCGAACCCCTCGGGCCTTGGCTGCAGCAATCCCCTCCGCCTGCCTCTGGCGGATATTTTCCCGCTCATTTTCCGCCACAAAGGACAGCACTTGCAGGACGATGTCACTGAGGAACGTACCCATCAAATCCTTCCCCCGGCGAGTGTCCAGCAGCGGCATGT
This sequence comes from Pseudoflavonifractor sp. SW1122, assembly GCF_012027765.1. Taxonomy (NCBI): domain Bacteria; kingdom Bacillati; phylum Bacillota; class Clostridia; order Eubacteriales; family Oscillospiraceae; genus Pseudoflavonifractor; species Pseudoflavonifractor sp. SW1122. Next base: position 11,421 of record NZ_SJOS01000049.1, read on the forward strand.
CCAGCACCACAATATCAATTCCCTTGCTCTTGGTGAGAATCCGCCATTGCTCCAGAATCTCCGCATAATTGCGCCCCAGGCGATCAATGCTCTTAATGTAGAGCACATCGTCTTTTTTCAGCTTTCGTACCAACTTTTTGTACTGTGGACGCTGAAAATCCTTGCCCGATTGCTTGTCAATGAAGATATTCTCCTGGGCAATGGACAGCTGCTGAATGGCCAGAAGCTGCCGGTCTTCGTTTTGGTCTCGACTGCTGACTCTGATATATCCATAGATGTGACTCATTGAACTCTCTCCCGTCTTTCAAGCATTGTAGTATAGTTCTGCTCAAAGGTACGGTAAAAATTCAGCAGTATCTCTGCAATTTCTGGTTAAAAAGACGTTGAACCAGGCCTATGGCCCGATTCAACGCCTATGCAAAAAATATACAGGGACTGCCCTGCATTTTCCATGCAGGGCAGTCCCAATTGTTACACTTCCATGATCACAGGGAGGATCATGGGATTGCGCTTGGTCTTCTTGTAGAGGTAGCCAGACAGGTTCCCCTTGATCTCAGATTTGATGGTGGACCAGTCCCGAATGCGGCGGTCCTGGCAGCTGTCCAGAGCATCCACCGCCACCTGGCGCAGCTCGTCCATCAGGGCCTCAGACTCCTTGACGTACACAAATCCACGGGTAATGATGTCGGGTCCAGAGATGACCTGTCCGTCCTCGGCGGACATCGACACCACCACCACGATCATGCCGTCCTGGGCCAGGTGCTGGCGGTCCCGGAGCACCACAGCGCCCACGTCGCCTACCCCGTAGCCGTCCACAAACACCTTGCCGGAGGGCACGGTGCCGTTGATGCGGGCGTTCTTCTGGGTGATCTCGATGACCTTGCCCACGTCGCTGATGATGATGTTCCGGGGGTCCATGCCCATGCTCCGGGCCAGCTTGGCGTGGGTCTTCAGCATGCGCTGCTCACCGTGGACGGGGATGAAATACTTGGGCCGCACCAGGGCGTGGACGATTTTCAGCTCATCCTGGCAGGCGTGTCCGGAGACGTGGAGGGGCAGCTCCCGCTCATTGACCACCTCGGCATCCCGGCGGTACAGCTCGTTGATGACGTTGCCAATGGCGTTCTCGTTGCCAGGAATGGCGGAGGCGGAGAGAATCACCCGGTCCCCGGCCTGAATCTCCACCTGGCGGTGGGTGTTAAAGGCCATGCGGGTGAGGGCAGACATGGTCTCGCCCTGGCTTCCGGTGGTGATGATACACACCTTGTTCTTGGGCAGGCCCTTGATCTGGTTGACGTCCACCACAGTGCCAGCGGGCACCTGCATATAGCCCAGCTCGGTGGACACCCGCATCACATTCTCCATGCTGCGGCCCGTCACCGCCACCTTGCGGCCATACTTGGCGGCCACGTTGATGATCTGCTGGATACGGTCCACGTTGGAGGCGAAGGTGGTGACGATGATACGCTGGTCACAGCCCCGGAATAAGGCCTCAAAGGAGGCGCCCACGCTGGACTCGCTCTTGGTAAAGCCGGGACGCTCCACGTTGGTGGAGTCGGCCAGCAGTGCCAGCACACCCTCCCGGCCCAGCTCGCCCAGGCGGGTCAGGTCGGCCATGCCGCCCTGGATGGGGGTGGGGTCGATCTTGAAGTCGCCGGTGTGAATACACACGCCCAGGGGGCAGCGGATGGCGAAGGCCACCGCGTCGGCGATGGAGTGATTGATGTGGATAAACTCCACGGTGAACTTGCCGGCCCGCACGGTCTCCCCGGCCTCGCAGGTGATGAGCTTCACCTTCTTGTCCAGGCGGTGCTCCTCCAGCTTGAGGCGGATGAGCCCGGCGGACATGCGGGTGGCGTAGATGGGTACATTCACATCCCGCATCAGATAGGGAATGCCGCCGATGTGGTCCTCGTGGCCGTGGGTGATAAAGATGGCCCGAATGCGGTCCCGATTCTGAATGAGGTAGCTGAAGTCAGGAATGACCACGTCCACCCCGTACATCTCGTCATCAGGGAATCCCATGCCCACATCCACGATGATAATGTCGTTGCCGTACTCATAGGCGGTGATGTTCTTTCCGATCTCGTTGAGACCGCCCAGAGAGATAATTTTCAATTTTTCTGCCATAAATACTCCTTTACCAGTAATAACCTATATTTATCTTGTTGCATGCGTATTTATGGGCCTGTGGGCACACTCCCCCCTGGGGGTCCGGACCGCCCACCTCCCCTTGAGATGAGTGTGCCCGGAATGCACGCTGTGTTACCGCCAAAAGGGCAAATTGTCCCCCTTTTGGGCGCAGGAGAAAAGCGCCGTCGTCCACCCCATCTCTCTGGCCCTGTTTCGCCAGACAGATGAGGGGGCGGCCGCCTCACCCTGCGCTATGCACCGCTGTGTGGTTGTCTCTATCCGAAGCGCGCCCACGAGCCACGCTTTACGCCGTATCAAAACCGCTCAACTCCCTCGATGGGGAGGAGCTTGTTCAAGCAAGTATATCACAGATCACCGTCAAAGTACAGCATTTTTTGTCTGGCAGCCCTGGTACGGCGGCACATCCCCATGTTTCATTCATCCTACTTCGCTCTTGCCACCGTCAGCCCAATGACCTTCTCCGCCCCGGCGATGCGCAGGCAGGCGGCGCATTCGGCCAGGGTGGCACCGCTGGTGACCACGTCGTCCACCAGGACCACCTGTTTCCCCGTGAGGTCGATTCCCTCCCGCGCCGCGTAAGCTCCCGTCACGTTGGCCTGTCGGGCGGATGAGGAGGTAATGCGGGCCTGCTGCTTGGTATCCCGCACCTTCTCCAAGGCGGACACCACTTCCACGCCCAGGTTCTTCCCCACCTCCCGGGCCAGCAGCTCACACTGGTCAAAGCCCCGTTGTCCCCGACGCCAACGGGTCACAGGCACCCAGGTGATACAGTCCACCTCCTCGCCCCACTGGTCGTGGAGGCACTGGGCCATGAGGGTGCCAAACAGCCGGGCGTGGATTTGCCCGCCCCGGAACTTAAACTGCTCCATTCCCCGGCGCACACTCCCCCGATACCACAGCGGGGAGAAGCACCGGGCACAGAAGTCCACCTGTTTCCCGACCTCCAGCTGCCAGGGAAGGGTCTTTTGGCACTGGTGGCACAGCCCTTCCTCCTCCCACACCTCCAGCACACGGCCACAGAAGGGACAGCGGGGCGGATAGATCAAATCCAACACCAGTTTCACCAGATTCATCTCTATGCCACCCCGCTTTGCGTCGAATTACGTCGAATGGTTTGGTATAAAAAAGGACGCAGCCGGTGGCTGCGTCCTTTTGAATGCTTGGGAGTAAATTACTGAGCGTACAGCTCGATGAGCTTCTGCAGGTGCTCCCAGCGCTCCATAGCGGCCTTCTCGTTCTTCTCGAACAGATCCTTGGCACGCTCGGGGAAGGAGCGAGTGAGGGAGGAGTAGCGAGCCTCGTTCATCAGGAACTCCTGATAGCCGCCAGCGGGGGCCTTGGAATCCAGAGTGAAGGGGTTCTTGCCCTGCTCCTTCAGAGTGGGATTGTAGCGGAACAGGTTCCAGTAGCCGCACTCCACAGCGCGCTTCATCTCGGTCTGGCAGTTGGTCATGCCGCCCTTGATGGAGTGCATCTCGCAGGGAGCGTAGCCGATGATGAGGGAGGGACCATGATAGGCCTCAGCCTCACGGATGGCAGCCAGGGTCTGGTTGGGGTTGGCGCCCATGGCAACCTGAGCCACGTAGACGTAGCCGTACTGCATGGCGATCTCAGACAGGCTCTTCTTGCCCACGGTCTTACCGGCAGCGGCGAACTGAGCCACCTGGCCGATGTTGGTGGACTTGGAAGCCTGTCCGCCGGTGTTGGAGTACACCTCGGTGTCGAAGACGAAGACGTTGACATCCTCGCCGGAAGCCAGGACGTGGTCCAGACCGCCGTAACCGATGTCGTAAGCCCAGCCGTCGCCGCCGAAGATCCACACGGACTTCTTCACCAGCAGATCGGACATCTCCACGACCTGACGGCAAGCGTCGCAGTCGCAGGTCTTAGCCAGCTCCAGCAGCTTGGCGGAAGGCTCCTTGGAACCCTCGCCCTCGTCGCGCTTGGCCAGCCACTCAGCGGCAGCAGCCTTCAGCTCGTCGCTGGCGCAGTCGGCGGTGGTCAGACCGGTGACGACCTCAACCAGCTTCTCACGACGCTGCTTGACACCAACCAGCATGCCCAGACCGTGCTCGGCGTTGTCCTCGAACAGGGAGTTGGCCCAAGCGGGACCCTTGCCCTCGGCGTTGGTGCAGTAGGGAGAGGTAGCAGCGGGGCCGCCCCAGATGGAGGAACAACCGGTGGCGTTGGAGACATACATACGATCGCCGCAGACCTGGGTGACCAGACGGGCATAGGAGGTCTCGGCACAGCCGGCGCAGGAGCCAGAGAACTCCAGCAGGGGCTGCTTGAACTGGCTGTCCTTGACGTTGGCCACGGACTCCATGTCCTTCTTGGGGGCAACCTTGGAGACCATGTAGTCGAAGGCAGGCTGCTTGGACAGCATCTGCTCCATGGGCACCATGGTCAGGCTCTTGGTGGGACACACGCCCACGCACACGGCGCAGCCCATACAATCCAGAGCGGACACGGCCAGGGAGTACTTATACTTGCCCTTGCCAGCGCCAGCCTTGATGTCCACGATCTGAGAACCGGCGGGAGCGGCAGCAGCCTCTTCCTCGGTCAGAGCGAAGGGACGGATGGTGGCGTGGGGGCAGACGTAGGAGCACTGGTTACACTGGACACAGGTGCTCTCGTTCCAGGCGGGCACGGTGACGGCCACGCCGCGCTTCTCGTAAGCGGAAGCGCCCTGCTGGAAGGTGCCGTCCACGCAGTCGACAAACTTGGAGACGGGCAGGGAGTCGCCGTCCATCTTGTTGACGGGCTCCATGATGTTCTCCACCTGAGCCACCAGCTCAGCCTTGCCCTCGTAGTTGTGGGCAGCGGGAGCGTCCTCAGCGGTAGCCCAGTCGGCGGGCACGTCCACCTTGACGAAGGCGGTGGCGCCCAGGTCGATGGCCTTGTGGTTCATGTCAACCACGTCCTGGCCCTTCTTCAGGTAGGACTTGGTGGCAGCTTCCTTCATGTAGCGGATGCCGTCCTCCTGGGGCATGACGTTGGCCAGAGCGAAGAAGGCGGACTGGAGAATGGTGTTGGTGCGCTTGCCCATACCGATCTCGATGGCCAGGTCGATGGCGTTGATCATGTACAGCTGGATGTTGTTCTGAGCGATGTAGCGCTTGGAAGCGGCATCCAGGTGGTGGTTGAGCTCGTCGAAGTTCCACTGGCAGTTGACCAGGAACACGCCGCCGGGCTTCACGTCACGGACGATGGGGAAGCCCTTGGTGATGTAGCTGGGCACGTGGCAGGCCACGAAGTCAGCCTTGTTGATGTAGTAGGGGCTGCGGATGGCCTTGTCGCCGAAGCGCAGGTGGGAAATGGTCACGCCGCCAGTCTTCTTGGAGTCGTACTGGAAGTAAGCCTGCACGTTCTTGTCGGTGTGGTCGCCGATGATCTTGATGGAGTTCTTGTTGGCGCCCACGGTACCGTCGCCGCCCAGACCCCAGAACTTGCACTCGATGGTGCCCTCGGCAGCAGTGTTGGGAGAGGGCTTCTCCTCCAGGGACAGGTGGGTCACGTCGTCCTTGATGCCCAGAGTGAACAGACGCTTGGCGTCAGCCTTGGTCATCTCCTCATACACAGCGAACACGCTGGCGGGGGGAGTGTCCTTGGAGCCCAGACCATAACGGCCACCGATGACACGGATGTCGTTGCGGCCGGCGTTGGCCAGAGCGGTGACAACGTCCAGGTACAGAGGCTCGCCCTGAGCGCCGGGCTCCTTGGTGCGGTCCAGCACAGCGATCTGCTTGCAGGTGGCGGGGATGGCAGCCAGCAGCTTGTCGGCACGGAAAGGACGATACAGACGGACCTTCACCAGACCCACCTTCTCGCCGTGAGCGTTGAGGTAGTCGATGACTTCCTCGGCCACGTCGCAGATGGAGCCCATGGCGATGATGACGCGGTCAGCGTCGGCAGCGCCGTAGTAGTTGAACAGCTGATAGTTGGTGCCCAGCTTCTCGTTGACCTTGCCCATGTACTCCTCCACGATCTCGGGAACGGCATCGTAGTAGGGGTTGGAGGCCTCACGGTGCTGGAAGAAGATGTCGCCGTTCTCGTGAGAACCGCGCATCACGGGGTGATCGGGGTTGAGAGCGCGGGCGCGGAAAGCGGCCACAGCGTCCATGTCGCACATCTCGGCCAGATCCTCGTAGTCCCAAACGGCGACCTTCTGGATCTCGTGAGAGGTACGGAAGCCATCGAAGAAGTTGATGAAGGGGACGCGGCTCTTCAGGGTAGCCAGGTGAGCCACAGCAGCCAGGTCCATAACCTCCTGGGGGTTGGACTCACACAGCATGGCAAAGCCGGTCTGACGGCAGGCCATAACGTCGGAGTGATCACCAAAGATGTTCAGAGCATGGCTGGCCACAGTACGGGCGGAGACATGGAACACGGTGGGCAGCAGCTCACCGGCAATCTTGTACATGTTGGGGATCATCAGCAGCAGACCCTGAGACGCGGTGTAGGTGGTGGTCAGGGCGCCAGCGGCCAGAGAGCCGTGGACGGTACCGGCAGCGCCGGCCTCGGACTGCATCTCCACAACCTTCACGGTCTGGCCGAAGATATTCTTCCGGCCAGCAGCGGCCCACTGATCCACATTGTCAGCCATGGGGCTGGACGGAGTGATGGGGTAAATACCCGCAACCTCTGTGAATGCGTAGGACACGTGAGCGGCAGCGGTGTTGCCGTCCATAGTTTTGAACTTACGTGCCATTTTCGTTTCCTCCTTTTGCTTCTCAGCAAAGAGCGCTGAGGCATCTGAATTCCGAATACACCTCAGTCTACCACATTTCTCCTATAAATTCAATGAATAATTCCATTTTTTCTTGTAAATTCTCACACACCATCCGCCCTCTCCCCTTCCGTTTCAAATCAGATACCTTGCACCGGGTAAATCTGGGCGGTATCATAGAAAAAAAGATTTTTTGTTACTTTTTTATCAAATGCTCTGTCGCCCTCTCACGGACAAAGGGTGTGCTTGGAGCCCACGCAGCCGCCAAACTTACCCAACCTTGGGTGGTCATACCGTACAACTATGAAATGACCAAATTCTCCAACCCCACAAGCGCCGTGACCGGCCGTCTCGCCCAAAGTTCACGTTTCGGACCGGATGGAGAACTTTTCCTAAATTTGCCTGATGCCAACAAGTTTCCTTGCGTTCAACAACCCCCCGTGGTATGATAGGTATCAAAGGATTTCGGTTACTTTTTTCTCGAGAGGAGTGGGACCCCATGGTGTGCAATCTGCTCTCCCTGGGCCTCAATGGCATCCATGGATATCCGGTCACGGCAGAATGTGCCCTTTCCGGGGGATTGCCCGCCTTTGATGTGGTGGGTTTGCCCGATGCTGCCGTGAAGGAGTCCCGGGAACGGGTGCGCTCGGCCATTCGCTCCAGTGGCTTTGACTTTCCTGTCTCCCGCATTACCATCAACCTGGCCCCTGCCGACCGGAAAAAGGTGGGCACGGTGTACGACCTGCCCATTTTGCTGGGCATTCTCTCCGCCAGCGGCCAGCTGTCCATGAAAGGGTACGCCGACGCCGCCTTTTTGGGGGAGCTGTCCCTGTCCGGGGCGCTGCGCCCGGTGTCCGGAATTCTTCCCATGGCCCTGGCAGCGGTGCGCTGCGGGGTCCGCCAGCTGTTTGTCCCCGCCGACAACGCCCCCGAGGCCTCCCTGGCCCAGGGGTTGGAGGTCTA
>NZ_SJOS01000005.1:0-82196 GCF_012027765.1 Pseudoflavonifractor sp. SW1122
CTTTCTGGTGGACGATACAGGACTCGAACCTGTGACCCCCTGCACGTCAAGAGCTATGGTAACTTTTTTCTAATATTTTTTACCTGTTTCTAGTGATTTTCGTTCCATTCCATTTGCTTTTTAGCACTTTCCGCTTGCAGGGTTTCCACGTGTTCCACGGCTGTCTGTGACTGGTTGTGTGGTCAGTTTCTTCGGCCATCGGAGGAGTAGACAACATGGCTTTTCTCGCCTCCGTGGTTTTAGCACACTGTTAACAAAGAGAAATAAGCAAACCTTTACGTCGGGTCTTTCGGCATGATCCATATACTACTGCCGTGGGTACGCTTCTCTTGAATGGTCAGACAAATAGCTCTCTAAAACAGATGGACATCAATTCAACGTCTTATCGTCTGTACTGACCAATTGAAATTGACGTTCTGTTTCTGGTAAAGGCTGTGCTTATCAGAGCAAAAAAGAAGTGCAGCCCATAGTAGTAGGAACATGGTGCAGGTTTGCTCTTTATATCTTTACATATACAGGTTCCTACAGATTACTTCAACTTCTTCTCTTCTTATCATTTCATGAAGCATTTCAACTTTTGATGCAATTCTAGCCCTATGCTTCAAGAATTTCACTCCCGGGACAAGTGAATATAATGATTCCAAAAAATCTATCTCCTTTTGATAAGCTGGAACTAAGCTCCCACTACCACTCCAATGGTTAGGTATCAGCCTCAGCTCACTGAACGTTTCATAATCCTGATTGTTATCCAAAAATACTTTTATCGCATTTCTTCGCATATCCTCGTCAAGTTCACAAACAAGCTCGAAAATGTTCACTATTTTATCAGACGACAAATTATCAATAATAATATGACTCAACCATTCTCGCTGATGCTCTTTAATAATAGTGTCATTTTCTGCTTGTGCCAGAACATTCATAAAAGCATACTTGATTTTCCAGCTATACATCTCACCTCCTGGAAAATGGTAAAAAATATAATCAAAATATTGCTTATAGTTTTCCGACTTCCATAAAACACCGTTTCTGTGATAATCAAAGTCTAAGTGTTTTTCTGCTCGTTCCCAAAAAACTTTTGAATACTCTTGAATCCAACTTTCTCCTAATGATAGGAATTCGATCAAGAAAACTCCTTTTAAATCTTCAAGTCTGCTCTCCTTTAGCATATAGAAATATATTTCTTGCAAAAGCCCCTTGTTGCTTTTGAATAACTCTAGCACCTCTCTAGGCGTGTAAACTTGATCGTGAAACAACAACTCAAAATATATCCCTACGATATAAGGACTATAATTACGTTTACCATAAATAATAGCACAAGCTCTAGGATAAATATCGGGCTCAATGTTTAAGAACTTATCCAAAAATCTTAGTCGTCTATACGTAGATGATTGTATGGACTGGTCAGAATCGCTATTCAAGAAATCCAAAAGTTCTTGCATCATCTCTGGGACAACTCTCTGGTCTGGCAAAGTTTCAAAGAAACTAAACAGCCATTCATTCTTCTGGGGGAAATCAGCTTGTTTAAGATAAGATAGCAGCTGACCAGAATCCATACTTCGGTTTAGTACTTCTAATACCAATTTTGGATGAATCGTAATATTTCCTCCATATTGAATGAAAGCCCCCATAAACTCTCGCATACAAGCTTCATCAAATTGCTGAATAATTAATTCAAAACCTTCATTGATACTATATATACCATGCTTTGCCGATATATCTGACACAATATTATTCATTTTTTGAATTAAGCTCGGAATATCAGACATCACAATATTCCTTCCATATTCCGATAGCAGTGCATTTCTCTTGCTTTCATACTCTTCATATTTCAGTCCAGAGGACAAATAATCGTTTTCTAGGATCTGATATAACCCCCACTCATCTGTCGTCAATAATTCAGCCCATTTTTTACCGTATTCCACATTCATCTTTTTGCCATTGGTCAATAGTCTTTGAACAGTTTTAAGATAGCATATTCGATCACATCGCAAGATAGATAATAGCTGCTCAATGTATTCGACTTCCCAAGACACAATATCATAATCAGGTTTTCCATGAAGATATCCAGCATACGAATCGAGGAATAGCAATACACGATCATTCCAACCTCGATCTGAAGCAAGCACTATCAACATTTTCCAGCATATACTTCGATATGCAATAACTCCGTCCGATTGTTTAATGTCCATATGATAGAACACAAGTTTATGCCCTCTTTCCATTTCAGTATGACGAAATGAAAAGCCCAATAAATAAGTAGCCCACTGAAAGCCAACCGCCATTGCAGTAGCATTTCCTTCTAAGACCTCACTAAATATGTAGTCAGATATTTTCTTTTGGTTCCAATACTCATACTTATAGGAAGACCTATCTATACCATAAGAATTTTCCAACCATTTATATCCCGAAACAAGGGTTTCCGCTGTTTTCGAACAGTATTGCAAAAGCATCTCTATAACATACTGGAGATAATCACTGCCCTCGTATCCTTCCAAATACTCTAATACAGATTCATCATAGCAGAAAACATTCTTAGAAAAATCTACAGTACAAGCATTAAATTCTTCTGAATTAATACTTTCTATTATCTCCTGGGCCAGAAGAAAAGCTTCCTCCGGTCTAAAAACATGAAAGTCCTTAACAAATTCATTGTAGCATGTGTCACGAGAAGCTTTTAGATTGTCCCAAACTTTCAGTATCTCTTGTTTACAATATGCTCTAGTTTCACTAGATTCAAATAGATTAAGAATTGTACAAATGCTCTTCATAACACCATTGCGAAAACACTTATAACCTGTTTCTAAAACACCAGAAAGAGGAATTAGTTTTTTCTCGAAAAAAACATAGTACAGCATATAGTTTGCCAAACACTGATCAGATAACGTTGCAACCTGATCTAGTTGAATTTCGACAACCTCCAGTTTAGACAAACATAATATTTTTTCCTTAAAGTTTTCAGAAGTGATTCCATAATAATCCAGCAAGTCTTGAAGCGCCGACATGTTGTTCAATACCACCGCATTTATAATCGATAAAACACCTGCAGTAAAGCAAAGATCTTTATCAATTCCCAAAGAACCGCTTACATACTTTTCATAATATGCATCATATAACTGCGAAACATCTTTGATTGCTGTCAAATTTTGTTTCTCAATGGCCAGTTTCCCAGCCATATATGCAATCCTTGGATTACCTTCCGCAATGCGGATAATTTGTTTAACATAATCTTCATTGTAGATTTCCAGATTATTAAGGAATCCTCTAATCTCATCATCTGTAAAAGCAGGTATTTCAATGGTTTGAGGAAATGCATACTCTTTAACTGCAGAAAGCACCTTCCCCTTGGCATAATCTCTGACGGTTACAATAACCTTCACTTCATAGCCAAGATGCCCCTTTGTTGTATATGCAAGAATTTGACTTATATCTGCCAATTCATTTGCATCATCAATAAAGAAAAGATACTTTCCTGGCTGTTCAGTAGCAGAAACTAAGTCATCATAAAGCCCCAAATTGTTATTTTTCACACATAACAATTTATATCCCTTAGTCAAAGCTACATCTCGAATTACTTCTAAAACTAGTCTCGTTTTTCCAACTCCTGCTTTACCAGTAACGACTACTATAGGCTCCTTATCTAAAGCACTAATGATCTTTTCCTTTTCATTCTCTCTATATTGAAAAACAGTATTCAGAGGTGCTGCCATGCCATTTGCATCATACTGAGCAACAAAATCATCAACCGATAGGATTTGATTGGTGTCGATGTTTAATCCTAGATAATCTTTTGCTAAGGAACGATAACGATTATGCACTTGATTTGCAAGCTCATCGATTCCCCAAATTGTTAATACTATTCCTTGAGCTTCACACAGGTCATGAAGTGCTTTGTCATCTCCCGCACTTAGGTTTGAGGATGTATGGCAACATATAATTTCTTCAATATCCTCTGTCTTTAGTCCCGTTTTGGAGGTATCTAAACACTTATCAATATCTTCCCTAAGTTTAGAAAAGATACTTGTCTTCTGAATCGTATATGCTACGAATACATATTTACCGTTTTCTTTTCGAAAATATGTGTCTGGATTTCCTATGGTAGTATTACCTGTACCTGACTCCATACCATAACCATGTACTTTTCCATATCCTTGTTTAGAGATCAAGGTATCACAAAACTCCTGAAACGGAGCTGGAGCCAACTCTAGGATTCTTCTTTTTATATCTGTAATCTTAGGCATTGCATTCACTCCTTTTTTAATTTATCGTCGATTATTCTCTGTTTTTTGTTATCTAAAGTGCACATTTAGGTCGATAGTGATTTTTCAAGGCCAATTTCATAATGTGTAATGGTGTTGAAAAACTGCAATTGCAAGGGTATATCTAAACCATCACCTGCGCAACCGAAATTTTTTTCTAAAATCTAAAGAGCTGCTTTCCGTAGTACACTTCTCCCACTCCCCTGCTATACAACCAGCTACCAGTCTCCCATGTAGCTAACACAGAAGTCACGAACCAACTGTAAAATTATTATAGTAAATGAGTTCAGGAAACACAAGGTATCGATGCATTTCGACATACTGTGAAGCACAAAAACATCTTTAATCCGTTGGAAGTATCCCCTGTCGTGTATATATCGCCCCTCAAAACAATTTCGATACACTGTTATCAAAGATAAGAATATCATTCCATTAAGCATTCCAGCCCGGCCCGTCGTTCATTCGGGCCGGGCTGCTCTGTGTTTTCAGTTGTTCCGCTCTGAACTGCCCCCCATACCCCAGGCCAGCCAACCACTAGATCAGCCCTATTTATGGGATTGTTGCAGCTGCGAAAATGACCCTTGTGTATCATCAAATGGCATAATATAATGATTTCTAGAGAATCGGAAACCGTCTTCCGGCACATTGAGAGACCCGCCAAGGACAGCCAGTCGGAAGGCGATTTTGCCGGACTGTTTGATGACTTCGATGTGAACAGCAACAAGCTGGGGGCCACGGTAGCTAAGCGAAATTAAAAACTGGTGAAGCTGTTAGTGGTCGTTTCCAACATAACCTTAGATCGGGTTCTCGGCCGTTGAATACGATGATAGAAATTGACAAGATTATTGCAAGAATCGAGGTGTAACTCCATGCAGGACAAAGAAAATAAGTTGATTCGTTCTTCCGCTGCAGAGTACCTGACCTTTGTAGCCGCTACCGGTGATACACAGCAGAGCTTTGAAATGCGGTACGAGGACGAAAACATCTGGCTGACACAAAAGATGATGGCGACGCTATATGATGTGACCATCCCCACCGTCAACGAACACATCAAAAAAATCTATAAAGATGGCGAGTTGACGGAGCAGGCAACTATTCGGAAATTCCAAACAGTTCAAACCGAGGGAACCAGGCAGGTTTCCCGTGAGCTTACTCACTATAATTTGCAGATGATCATTGCGGTGGGCTTCAAGGTCAACAATGAAAGAGCGGTCCAATTCCGCAAGTGGGCAAATGGAATCGTCAAGGATTACACCATCCAGGGCTGGGTGATGGACGAGGAACGCCTGAAAAACGGCGGAACAGTTCTGACCGAGAAGTACTTTGAGAAACAGCTGGAGAAAATCCGGGAAATCCGTCTTTCTGAGCGGAAGTTTTATCAAAAGATCACCGATATCTATGCCACTGCGCTGGACTATGACCCCAGCGCCAAAGCCACCCGCAGATTCTTTGCAGCAGTACAAAACAAGCTGCATTACAGCGTCCATGGGCAGACAGCGGCAGAGGTGGTCTACAACCGTGCGGATGCCGAGAAAGAGCATATGGGGCTGACAAACTGGGACGGATACCCCGATGGAAAAATCCATAAATCCGATGTGGTAGTGGCAAAAAACTACCTGACAGAAGAAGAGCTGCACCAGCTGTCACGGCTGGTATCCGCTTATCTGGATTTGGCGGAAATGCAGGCGGAACGGAAAATCCCCATGACCATGGCGGACTGGGAACAGCGTCTAAATGGGTTTTTGACCATGTGGGATCGGGACGTGTTGCAGGATGCAGGGAAAATCTCGGCGGAAATGGCGAAAATCCACGCAGAAACAGAGTTTGAGAAATACCGCATTGTGCAGGATCAGCTCTATACCAGTGATTTTGACCGCTTCATGCTGGAGCACGGTGAGGGAATCATGGAATAAGACGGTTGGAGGAACTGATTCAGCAGCTTTGCCCGGATGGGCGCAGTTCGTGCATATCGGCAGAGTTGTACCTTATCGCCGTTTACAGAACGATTTTAGTACACTGTTATCAAAGATAAGAAAACCTCGCAAAAAGCAGGAAGGCCCGGCCCGTGAATTGACACAGGCCGGGTTATTCCATTTAGTCAAATCCTTCGAAATAGCGATTTTGAGTCAAAAGAGAATAGAGATGTTTTTTCAGCTCTGCTTCCCCAAACCAGTCACACGCATCCAACAAATCTTCCTGAATATCCCCTACATAGGCGCTCTGAAATAGCTGGCGGGCCAGACGGTCATCATGTTTCAGTTGTTTCAAAAGAGGAACCTGAACAAACTGATTTCGGCACAGATCGCACATATCCCATCTCAACAGCTGCTCGGCCACCTCCGGTTCCTGGAGGTGGCTTCCTGCTGTGTCCAACAGCAGCTTCATCATCTGAACTGCGGTCTGGGGGTCGCTGTCACCGACTTCACATAGGAGATCCTGGGTGTCCATATCCTCCAGCTCCTCCGCCGTCCATCGCCGGACAGCATCGGGGAAGTCCGCAATCAGCAGATCCCGGCAGGCCCACTCGTTTTCGGAGAAGTCCCAGCGGCGCACCATATCCACCAATTCTGTGCGGGTAAAATGGCGTGGCGGAGGCGTGCTGTCCTCCACAGAGACGGTGAAACTCAACGTAATTTTGGGTGTACTTTTTTTGGGGGCCAGCTTGGCCTGTTCAGATGGAAACAGAGAGGAAATGTTCCCAAAATCCCCACACCAGCCACACTCCCAGCGGTTTCCCCGCACCATGACAGGACTGCCGCAGTGCGGACATCGGATTGTTGCCATACACAAGCCCCCTTTCTTTACCACCATTGTAACCGTTATCTCCCGACGTGGCAAGTGTGGTGCCGACAGACGAAAAAGAAATTTACCTTGATGTAGTTGCAATACGTCTACGCTCATGTCAGCGATGAAATGCGCCAGAGAGCCGCTGACCGCATCGACCGGGGCATTGCCGGGGTGGAGCCGCCCCTCAATCCCAAGCCCAACAGGCCAGCCACAGCCACCCCCTTCCAGGCGGTGAAAGGCAAATACCGCAAGCCGGGAACCGGCTGTGTGAGCCAGATCAACGATCACCTCTGGGAGGGACGCTACTCCCCCAAGGTCAACGGCAAGCGCATGGCCCGAAACATCTACGCCCCCACGGAGGCGGAGTGTGAGGAGAAGCTGGCAATACTGATCGCTGAAATGAAACAGGAACTGGCAGCGCTCAAAGCCAGGCGTCCGGCAGTCTAAAAGAAGAAGGCAGCCCCTCCGGAAGGATGGCTTCCGGAGGGGCTGCTTTTGATCTGTCTGTGACTAACCTGTGGTCAAAACGAATATGTGGTCAAAGCCCGTCCCGTGAACACCTCGAAAAAGTAAAGAAAAACCGCTGTTTTCTTGCGAAAACAGCGGTTTTTATGGTGGACGATACAGGACTCGAACCTGTGACCCCCTGCACGTCAAGCAGGTGCTCATACCAGCTGAGCTAATCGTCCATTGCTCGCGGGAACGAATGCTATTATACATAATACTCCCTTTCTTGTCAACACCTTTTTTTCATGTTATACTTTTTTTATTCTATCCCGAGGTGATCGTATGAAATACGCTCTGATAACCGGCGCCTCCGGCGGCATCGGCGCCGCCACGGCCCGGGCCTTCGCCCAGGCCGGGTACGGCGTGGCCATCCACGCCCACCGCAACGTGGACAAGCTCCACGCCCTGGCCCAGGAGCTCTCCGCCCTCTCCGTGCCCGTGTTGGAGGTGTGCGCCGACCTGTCCGATCCCGGCCAGGCCAAAAGCATGGTTGACAATGTGTTAGAAAAATTTTGTCAACTTGACATTTTGGTTTGTTGCTCTGGCCTGTCCCATGTGGGTCTGGTCACGGACATTGACCCCCAGCAGTGGAAAACCCTCTTCGGCGTCAACGTGGACGGCATGCACTACTGCTGCCAGGCCGTACTGCCCCACATGGTCCACCGCAAAGAGGGGTGCATCCTCACCGTTTCCTCCATGTGGGGCCAGGTGGGCGCCTCCTGTGAGGTGGCCTATTCCGCCACAAAAGGTGCCGTCATTGCCTACACCAAGGCGCTTGCACAGGAAGTTGGCCCTTCAAATATTCGGGTCAACTGCATCGCCCCCGGCGTCATCGCCACCGAGATGAACGCCCATTTATCCCCCGAAGATATGGCCGCTCTGGCTGACGAGACCCCCTTGGGCCGCATCGGAACGCCGGAGGAATGCGCCACCTGTGCCCTGTTTTTGGCCTCGGAAGGGGCCTCCTTTGTCACCGGTCAGGTGCTGGCTCCCAACGGCGGCCTGGTAATCTAAGACATTTTGTCGTCAGTATGCAATACAATGGCCGTCCCACGTGGACGGTCATTGTTCATTTTATAGGTTGACAATCTTGTGGCCCAGGTCTATAATTGTCAACAATCTTACCGATTCTCTTGCAGCGTGTTAAATCGGTAAAATGGGAGGTTGTTACAATGAAAAAGAAGCAGATTGCAGCGATGCTCATGGCAGGCGCCATGTGTATGGGTATGCTGGCCGGCTGCGGCAACAAGGACAATACAGGCAGCAGCGACTCCAACGTGTTCACCGTGGGTGTGGTGGGCCCCCTCACCGGAGACGCCGCCATTTACGGTACCAACGTGGTCAACGCCGCTCAGATTGCTGTGGATGAGATCAACGCCCTGGGCGGTGACATCCAGTTCCAGCTCATCTCCGCCGACGACGTCAACGACCCCGAGACCTCGGTGAACGCCTACAACCAGCTGATGGATAAGGGCATGCAGATGCTGGTGGGCACTGTCACCTCCAAGCCCGCCCTGTCCGTGTCTCCTCTGTCCAATGAGGACCGGGTGTTTACCCTCACCCCCTCCGCCTCCGGTGACGACGTCATCGAGGGCAACGATAACACCTATCAGGTGTGCTTCACCGACTCCAACCAGGGCAGCCGCTCCGCCCAGTACATCGACGAGCACTTTGACGACGCCAAGATCGCCATCATCTATAAAAATGACGATCCCTATTCCCAGGGCATCCGGGACACCTTCGCCGCCGAGGCCAAGACCCGGGGCATGGACGTGGTCTATGAGGGCACCTTCGACAGCTCCAGCCAGACCGACTTCAACGTGCAGCTCACCGGCGCTCAGTCCGCTGGAGCCGACCTGCTGTTCCTGCCCATCTACTACACCCCCGCCTCCGTCATTCTGACCCAGGCCAACGCCATGGGCTACGCCCCCACCTTCTTCGGTGTGGACGGTATGGACGGCATTTTGACCGCTGACGGCTTCGATGCCTCTCTGGCTGAGGGCGTGTATCTGCTGACTCCCTTCTCCGCCGACGCCCAGGACGAGGCCACCCAGAACTTCGTGGCCGAGTACAAAGAGCGTCACAACGGCGAGACCCCCAACCAGTTCGCCGCCGATGCCTATGACGCCGTGTACATCCTCTACGAAGCCATTAAGGCCTCCGGTGTCACCCCCGACATGTCCAACGAGGAGATCTGCGACGGCCTCATCCAGGCCATGGGCGATCTGTCTGTGGCGGGCCTGACCAGCGCCGGGTCTGAGATGACTTGGGACGACAACGGCGCCGTGTCCAAGGACCCCGCCGCCGTCATCATCAAGGACGGCACCTACGTCACTCCCTGACGCAACCATCCAATCCGAATAAAACACAGGGCAGGCTGCCGGGCTCCGGCAGCCACTCTGTATTTCTATCCCAGAAGCCGGCACGGAACCCCTTCCGTTCTGGCTCCTGGAATAGAGGAGAAAAAGAGAGGATCGAGAGCTTATGGAATTTCTATCATACCTGATCACCGGTATTAGTCTGGGCAGCATCTACGCCATCATCGCCCTGGGCTATACCATGGTGTATGGCATCGCCAAGATGCTCAACTTCGCCCACGGCGACGTCATCATGGTAGGCGGCTATGTGGCCTTCTACTCCATGACCTATGCCAGCGGCTCCCTGTTGGGGGATTCTCCCTCGGCGGTGGCCACCGGGCTATCCACGCTGGTGTGCGTGCTGCTGGCCATGGCCGTGTGCACGGTGCTGGGCATCGTCATTGAGGGCCTGGCCTACCGCCCCCTGCGAGAGGCGGGGAGCCTGGCGGTGCTCATCACCGCCATCGGCGTGAGCTACTTTTTGCAAAACGCCGCCCAGCTGCTCTTCGGGGCCAACCCCAAAAACTTCACCCCCGTCATCAGCGGACAGCTGACCTTGTTCGGCGGCCAGCTGCGCATCTCCTATGTGGCTCTGCTCACCGTGGCCGCCTGTATCGTCATCATGGTGTGTCTGACCCTGTTTACCAACCGCAGCAAGATGGGTAAAGCCATGCGGGCCTGCTCCGAGGACAAGGGCGCGGCTCAGCTCATGGGCATCCACGTCAACCGCACCATCTCCATGACCTTTGCCATCGGCTCTGCTCTGGCCGCCATCGCCGGGGTGCTGCTGTGCTCCTACTCCCCGGTGCTGCTGCCCACCACCGGCTCTATGCCCGGTATCAAGGCCTTTACCGCCGCCGTGTTCGGCGGCATCGGCTCCATCCCCGGGGCCTTCCTGGGCGGCATTCTGTTGGGCATCATTGAGTCCATGGCCCAGGCGTACATCTCCACCCAGCTGTCCAACGCCATCCTCTTCGCCGTGCTCATCGTGGTGCTGCTGGTGAAGCCCTCCGGCCTGCTGGGCAAGTACGTGCCTGAGAAAGTGTGAGGTGGCGGATATGAAAAACTACTTCAAAAACATGAAAGCCATCACCAAGGTGGACTACGCCACCTATCTGGGCGTCATCGCCGCCTTTGTGATCGTGACCCTGCTCCAGTCCGCTGGAATGCTCACCCGCTCCATGACCGGTATGCTGGTGCCCATCTGCTGCTACATCTGTATGGCGGTGTCTCTGAACCTCACCGTGGGCATTCTGGGTGAGCTGTCCCTGGGCCATGCAGGCTTTATGAGTGTGGGCGCCTTCTCCGGCGTCATCGTGTCCATGAGCCTCCAGAGTTCTGTACCCAACGAGCTGGTCCGGCTGGTGCTGGCTCTGGTGGTGGGCGCCATTCTGGCCGCTGTGGTGGGCTTTGTGGTGGGTATCCCGGTGCTGCGTCTCCGGGGCGACTACCTGGCCATTGTCACCCTGGCCTTTGGCGAAATCATCAAGGGCATCATCAACTGCCTGCTGGTGGGCTGGGATGAAAACGGGCTCCACATCGCCCTGAACATCGACGGCACCAAGACCATGGACAGCCTGCACCTGGAGGAAGGTGCCATTCAGATCATCAAGGGCGCCCAGGGTGCCGCCGGCAACCACCGCATTGCCACCTTTACCGCCGGCTTTGTGCTGGTGATGATCACCCTCATCATCGTGCTCAACCTGGTGCGCAGCCGCACCGGACGGGCGGTCATGGCCATCCGGGACAACCGCATTGCCGCCGAGAGCGTGGGCATCAACGTCACCAAATACAAGCTCATCGCCTTTGTCACCTCGGCCGCTCTGGCAGGCGCGGCCGGCGCGCTGTTCGGCCTGAACTACTCCAGCGTCAGCGCCGACCAGTTCGACTTCAACACCTCCATCCTGGTGCTGGTGTACGTGGTGCTGGGCGGTCTGGGCAACATCTGGGGCTCCATCATCGCCACCGTGGTGCTGTACGTCCTGCCCGAGGCCCTGCGTGAATTCTCCGACTACCGCATGTTGGCCTACGCCGTGGTCCTCATCCTGGTGATGCTGGCCACCAACAACGAACGCTTCAAGGCGGCTCTGAGCCGTGTGATTCCCAAGAGAAGAAAGGGGGCCGCCGTCAATGGCTAAAAAGGTATTTGAAAAAGGGAAAATGGTCCCGGTACCCAGCCACTCCATCATCCCTGAGCGTGACCTGTACAAGTCCCCCATTCTGGAGTGCAGCCACTTGGGCATCGACTTCGGCGGTCTGGCGGCGGTGAAGGACTTCAACATCACCGTGGGCCGCACCGAGATCGCCGGACTCATCGGCCCCAACGGCGCCGGCAAAACCACCGTGTTCAACCTGCTCACCAAGGTCTACCACCCCACCCGGGGCACCATTCTGGTGGACGGCATGGACACCGCCGGAAAGACTCCCGCCCAGGTCAACCGCATGGGCATCGCCCGTACCTTCCAGAATATCCGGCTGTTTAACAACCTGTCCGTGGAGGACAACGTGAAGATCGGCCTCCACAACCAGACCCGATACAATGCCCTGTCCGGCATCCTCCGCCTGCCCAACTACTGGAAACAGGAGAAAATGGCCCACGAGAGCGCCATGGAGCTGCTGTCCATCTTCGACATGCAGGATCTGGCGGGTCACAAGGCCGGTTCTCTCCCCTACGGTGCCCAGCGGCGGCTGGAGATCGTCCGGGCCCTGGCCACCAACCCCTCTCTGCTGCTGCTGGACGAGCCGGCGGCGGGCATGAACCCCTCCGAGACGGTGGAGCTGATGGAAAACATCGTGAAAATCCGTGACACCTTCCAAATCGCCATCATGCTCATCGAGCACGACATGAACCTGGTCATGGGCATCTGCGAGGGCATCTGTGTGCTCAACTTCGGCCAGATCATCGCCAAGGGCACCGCCGAGGAGATTCAGAACAACCCGGTGGTCATCGAGGCCTATCTGGGCAAGCAGAAGGAGGGCTAAGGACCATGCTGAAAGTCAACAACATCAACGTCTATTATGGCGCCATCCACGCCATTAAAGGGGTGTCCTTTGAGGTCAACGACGGCGAGATCGTCACCCTCATCGGCGCCAACGGGGCGGGTAAAACCACCACCTTGCAGACCGTCTCCGGCCTGCTCCACTCCCGCACCGGCTCCATTGAGTTTATGGGGGAGAACATCATGGGCCAGCCCGCCCACAAACTGGTGGGCAAGGGCCTGGCCCAGGTCCCCGAGGGACGCCGGGTCTTCCTCCAGATGACAGTGGAGGAGAACCTGGAGATGGGCGCTTACAGCCAGCCCAAGTCCTCGGTGGCAGGTGGGCTGGAACGGGCCTATGAGCTGTTCCCCCGCCTGAGTGAACGCCGCCGCCAGGTGGCGGGCACTCTGTCCGGCGGCGAGCAGCAGATGCTGGCCATGGGTCGAGCCCTCATGTCCAACCCCAAGCTGCTGATGCTGGACGAGCCGTCCATGGGTCTGGCCCCCATCCTGGTGGAACAGATCTTTGACATCATCCGCTCTCTCCACAAGGCGGGCACCACCATTTTGCTGGTGGAGCAGAACGCCCAGATGGCCCTGTCCGTGGCCGACCGGGCCTACGTACTGGAGACAGGCAAGATCGTCTCCACCGGCACGGGCGCCCAGCTGCTCAATGATGAATCCGTAAAGAAAGCTTACTTGGGCGGATAGCCCTCCGAAATATGCAAGCATATTTCGGAAAAAGTTGCAGCCCGCTGCATGCACCCTTGGGTCAAAGGACGACCCAAGGCCACACTGGCGGGCTGAGAGGTGTTTTTTCCGATGCACATGTCCCCGAAAAAAACGGATTTCAATTTATTTTCCCGCCCCCGGGCGGGAAAACTCTGCCGAGGGCTTTTTACCCATAAAAGATCATTTATTTTTCTTGGTAAACTTGTGTTTTTTCCCCATCTGAGACGATGCAGAACCGAACTGAAGTGACCCCCAAAAGTTAGACAATATTTTCTATCAAAAATTGCCCTTTACTTCCTCTCTGCTCCATGGTATAATTTGTTAAAGCATCCAAATTTATAGGGCGTATGAGGTGATTCCCATGTACAATTCCTACAGACACTTTTTAGAGCAGTTTGGAGTCATTTACAATCACAGAAAGGAGCACATTTATGAATAAAAGAGCATCCGTCGCAAGTAAAGTGATCGCCAGCCTTCTCTTGGCAGGAATGTTGGCCTCTCACGCCTTCGCCTACTCCACTCGGTCTATCAATACCGGAAGCTACACATACCGAGGTAACATCTACGATGTCGTTGTAGACGAAAAAGTGTTTTCATTTTCTCAATCCACCACCACAACCTTGACCTCTACTTATGAAACCACCGTCGATCCTAACACATCAGCACATAGTATAACTGCATATATTCAAATTGTATATAAAGGTCTCTTCGGGCTTTATAATGCGGCAGTAACGACATACAGCTGCACTGACACCAACATTTACAATAACCAGTCCTTTATGTCCACAAAGTCCTTCACTGGAAAGAATTCCGCCCCCCTAACTAGCCACACAGACTACTATTTCCGATACAATGTTCATGGCGGCACAAATGAATATTATAACCATCTCTTTGCTCAAGCTGGCTAATTTTTGTCATAAGGGGGTCTTTTCTCATGCCTGTCACCTATACATATTTGGGCCGTGGGCTGATTACCCACATGATCTGCGGGGTATTTCTCCTGTTCTTCTGTATACGAGAATATAAAAGAACCCAGAATCGGCTGCGGGTGGTCGGCATGGCCGCCTTAGTGTTAACTATGTACCAGGCTAGCTGTTCTGCGCTTCTCGGCTTCCCCCTTGGAATGGAGGATCCCCTGGCTCAATTCCCTAATTATTCCCAGGTCTTTTTCCCATACTTTAAGGAAAACCTACTCAGCCTCCTCGAGCATCCCAGTTATATGTTGGAAATTCAGGAGGCCAATCGGTTCTTCCTCCCTGCCCTTTTGCCCGGAGTTCTGCTGACCCTGATGTTACGACCTCCTAGAAGGATCACTCGTTTTCTCCTGTATACTGGAATATTCGTGGCCTACTACCTGGTACACTGGACCATCATCATTCTTCTTACCCGGACTTGGTACACGATTACCGGAATCGATTTGATTTATTTTGTCGTTGCTATGCTCATCGGTTGGTGTGTGGGGCGGCTCATTCTTCGCCTTTGGCCCGCTTTAGGGGAGCGTTTGGAGATTGGGTGCTGATATGACTCAAAGCATTCGTTGGACTTTGTACTTTTTCCGCCGAGAATGGCGCTTTCTTCTCCTTCTTCTGGTGACCCTCGCTGTCACCGTAACATCCATGCTGTTGCTGTTAACAGCTCTGGAAAATACCATCCAGGACTCCTCCGCTCTGGCCAAAGCGGAGCGGGTATGGAACTTGAATCTACTCCCCATCCCCCAACCCAGTCAGAGAAATCAGAAGTTGGACGAAGTGCTCTTTCATCAATCCTTTGGGACGGTAACATCCGTGTCCGATCTCTCTTTGTCCTCCCAGGCAACTATCGACCTCAGCCCGGAGACCTCCACCTCCTTCCAAGCTGTAGCCATTCTAGACAATACCCGTAGCGATATACTTACGGTGGATTCGGAACCTGCAACGCCAGAACTGGTCCAGGGTCGCTGGTTTTCCCAGGAGGAACTGGAGCACGGCGCCGCTGTGGTGGTACTGGGGGAGAACAGTTCTCTGGGCAAAGTCTATCCCCCGGATTCCACTATGTTCCTGGGCGGAGAATCTCTCCGGGTGGTGGGCCTCTGCCGCGGAACAGACCTCTATGCCCCCTATGCTTTGGCATTGCACAGCTCAGTTTTGGCCCTGAATGTCTCCACAGTCACCTTCCCGCATCCCCTATCCCATTCGGATCGACAAGCCTGGGTGAGTCTTCTGGTTTCTCTCGACGCAGCTCCCCAATGTCAGGCTGACGCCTTCTCCCAGATGGATATGAATAAACTGCTCACCGATTTCATCCTGTGTATACTACTTCTGTCCTGTTGTTTGCTGGTGTCCCATGAGCTGTTTGGTGAGTTGTTGCGGCGGAGAAGCTACGAGTTCATCATTTACCGCATCTGCGGCATTCCACCAGGCATGCTCCGCGTGAATTTTTGGCTACCTATCATCCTTCTGATCTTTGCCGGATATGGCGTGGGGGCCATTCTGTACCATGCCGCATACCCTCTGCGGGCGTGGCTGCATTTCTTCCAGCCCATAAGCCCGGTGTACGTTATCGCTGCCACTGCCGTGTATGTTCTGTCTCTGTCCATACTGGCATGGTTTTGGGGCCGTATCCTGCGCTGCGCAGCAGTGCTTCACAGGGGGTGAATGTATGTTTGGACAAATGTGGGCCAGCCTCATGGACCATCCTAGACATGCCCTAAAACTGATGATACAAATGGCACTGGTACTTGTCTCCTGCAATATTTTGACGGTGCGGCTGCTTCCCACGCTGCAAACGGCTTATTGGGCACAACGTATGGGAGTAAGCAACTTGATGTGGACCGATACGCCCGCAGCCGAGCCTCTAGAGAGCTTTCTTGACTGCGGCCAAGTGTTACAGTCCGACAGTTGCTACGACCCGGTCCTGGATCAGTCCGTCCTGTGTCAGCCCATATCTCAGGAAACGCTGGATTCCCTGTCACTCCCCTTTGTCTCTCAACTCCCGGCCACCCCCCAGAAAACGCAGGCCTATATTTCCCGTAGTTTGGCCCAGCAGTACCCCCTAGGCAGTCAGTTAGAGCTGGAGTTATGGGGGGTATCGGCCCAAACGCTGGAGGTGACAGTGGCCGGGGTTTTGGAGGGAGACTGGATGCCGGTACTCCCCTTCGCCATGGGGACGATCACCCCTGTGGAGCGTCAGCCAACCTCCATGCTGTTGGTATGTACCCCGGAGTCGGCATCCTGGTTTCAGCCTACGGGTATATACCTGTATCTGTCCCAAGAGGGGGGCGATGCTGCGCTGAACACCACAGGTACCGTCTTCACCGCCCAAGCTAGTCTGGACGAATATTTGCTGTCCTCCATGTTAGCTATGCACCGATCCATACTCATGTGTGGAGCCATGCTGTTGCTGTGTATCATCGGCTTTTCCGTGCAAATCTACCTTTCCATACACCGACAGCTCCGCACCTATGCCTTGTATTACCTCTGTGGGGCGAACTGGCGAAGCTGCATGCTCATACAGGCAGGAAGCGACCTGATCCTTGTCGCGGGTGCAGTTGCCGTATCCTGTCTCTTTCTCTCTTGGCGTCGTGCACTGCAAGGAACGACTATGGTAACATCCACGCTTTTGCTGCTCGCCCTGTTTGGCCTCCCCATGACACTGACATGGAGAAGCATGCATCGGCAGCAGCCCATTGATATCATCAGAAGGTGGCAAGAATGGCGCTGATACATCTGGAATCATTGACTAAAACATATGCTCCGAATACACAGGCCCAGGTGGAAGCTCTTCGGGGAATTTGTCTGGACATTTCGGAAGGAGAGTTCTGTGCCATCGTTGGAACCTCCGGCTCCGGAAAAAGTACGCTGCTGCATATTCTCGGCTGTTTGGATGTCCCCACCAGCGGCCGATACTATCTGGACAGTCAAGAGGTCTCCACCCTCAACGAACGCAAGCGGGCCAGGATTCGAAACCAGTACATCGGCATTGTCCTTCAGGAATTCGGACTTCTGCCCCAGCGGACCGTCATAGAAAATGTAGCCTTACCTCTATATTTCGACCAATCTGCCCACCTCTCTTATTCCCAGCGCAAACAACGGGTTCAGGAGGTACTAACCCAAGTAGGTTTGGAGTCCAAGCTCAACACGCTGGTCTCCCAGCTCTCCGGCGGACAGAAGCAGCGGGTGGCCATTGCCAGGGCCATCATCAATCACCCAAAGCTTCTCTTAGCCGATGAGCCCACCGGAGCCCTAGACCAGAAAACAGCAGGAGAGATTATGGAGTTGTTTTCCGCCCTGTCACACACCGGGGTCACCATTCTCTTGGTCACTCATGACAAGAACATTGCGCAGCAGTGCCGCCGGGTACTTCACATCGAAGACGGGCTGCTGGCAGATGCCGGACAACCATGAAAGAAGCCCATGCAGACCATGTCTATGGTCTGCATGGGCTTCGATTCTTTTCTCTCAAGCTGTAGCAACTACACTCCTACGCCATGGGCAGTTCCACCGAGAAGGTATTTACCCCCTGGCGGCTCTGGGCCCAGATGCGTCCCCCGTGGCCAGCTCCAGCATCTGCTCCAGCAGGGTGCGCATATGCCGGGCCATGCTCAGCACGTTGCCGCTCAGCCGCTCCCGGCTCTCCTCGTCCAGCCCCTGCTGCTGCATCAGCTCGGCATTGGTGGTGATGACGGTGAGAGGGGTTTTCAGCTCGTGGGAGGCATCGGCCACAAACTGTTTCTGCTCCTTCCACGCCTGTTCCACCGGGCGCACCGCCCACTTGGCCACGCTCTTGTTCTCCAAATCCGACTGGGTGAAGTAGTACATCATGGAAAAGATGACACAGAGCATAAGGGTGACGATGGTCATGTTAAGGTCGTGCACAGCGATGATGCCGTGGCAGCTGCTGCGGATGTGCCAACACCAGCTGTGACCGCCGCCCTGACCCGGGGTGTTCTCTCATATATCAAAACACTGACGCACAGTCCAAAATGGCGGACTGTGCGTCAGGCAATTCTATGAAGTTTTAGCGGCCCATGACAAAGAGGTTGGACTCGGTGGAGAAGTTGGAGGCGGAGAAGAGCACCAATACCTGGTCGATGTGGTTCTCCTCCACGTACTGCTGCACCGAGTTGAGGTTGTAGCGCACGTCAAACAGGTGCACTTCCTGCCAGCTCTGAGCCAGGAAGGGGGCCAGAGCGTCGGAGTAGGAATCCCGAATCACCAGCAGCTTGCCGCCCTGGGCCTGGGGATTTTCCAACACGGCCAGAGGCTTGTTGCCCCCCAGGAACATGGAGTACTTGTCCTTCTTCTCCAAATAACTCTTGTCGTACAGCACACCGGGCTCGGGCTGGCCCTTGGGATAGGCCGTCACGGTGATGCCCTCTTCGCTGACCCAGGTGTAGATCTCGTCGGGTTTCACCCAGCCCGCTCCGCTGGAGGAGTAGGTGGTGCCGTAGAAGGAGTCGCTCACTCGGGTGGGCTCCCCTTCCGGGGTCACCGTCTCCACGCCCATGGCCTGGTTCAGGGCCTCATAGCCCTGGAAGGCTCCGAAGAGGCTCCAGTGGTGGTCGGTGCGGTAGAACACATCGTCCCCGCTGAGGGCATCCCGCAGGTCAATGTAGGTCACATCCTCCCCGGTGAGGTCCATGGACTCCTGGATGGTGGACCCGTCGTCCACCAGGGGTGCCCGGTCGGGCAGCCGGTCGGCCCACACATAGCTCTTGTCGGGGATGAGGGCGAAGTACACGGGCACGTCCACATTGGCCCCCAGCTGGTTGACATAGCCCACCCGACGGGCCAGGTCCTCCGCGGAGGGCTTGGTGTACTGGGCAAAGAGGGTCTGTCCGTCGTCGGTGCCCAGATAGACCCCGTTGTTCTCCTGCTTGCCCACCAGCCGCTCGCACCAAGCCTTGAGCTGAATCCAGCCGTCCCGCAAGGGGAACTGGTCGATGACGTACTGCTCAAAGTCCTTCATAAACTCGCCGGACTTCAAGGTGGACAGCGTGGGGGCCTCGAACTTGGCCAGATAGCGGTTCTCCTGCTGGGAGAAGTCCCGGTCGGGGGAGATCAGAAGCGCCGCCCCAAAGCCAAAGATGAACACGCAGAAGAGAGCGGTAATGAATGCAGCATACTTTTTACTCACAGCGGTTCACCTCCTTAGAATCGGAAATAGAGGAAGGGATTGTAGGTGCCGTCCACCAGGTAGGCGGTGGCCACCACAAGGGCCAGGCACACCAGCACCGGCAGGGCGGGCTTCCACACCTTGGCGGGAATCTTGTGCCACACCTTGGCGGCCAAGGGAGTGGCGGCTACACAGGCAACGATCAGCATGGGCAGGTAGTTGAAGAGGTAGTACAGGGCATCCCCATTCACCAGACTCACGCCGATACCGAACATGGCCTTGAGATAGAGGCCCATGGCGGTGAAGTCCTCCACGGCGAAGATGGCCCAGCCCACCACCACGATGAAGATCCCGTAGAGGTGCGCCAGTGCGGCGGGGGCTTTTTTCAGGTACTTGCCCAGCCACAGCTTTTCCAGCATGATGAAGACGAAATAGTACAGACCCCAGATGAGGAAGTTCCAGCTGGCCCCGTGCCAGATGCCGGTGGCGGCCCACACGATGAGCAGGTTGAACATCAATCGGCCCTTGCCCACCCGGTTGCCGCCCAGGGGGATATACAGATAATCCCGGAACCAGTTGCCCAGGGAAATGTGCCACCGCCGCCAGAACTCGGTGGCGGATTTGGAGATATAGGGGTAGTTGAAGTTCTCCATAAACTCAAAGCCCAGCATCCGACCCAGGCCGATGGCCATGTCCGAATAACCGGAGAAGTCAAAGTACAGCTGGAGAGAGAAGGCAACAATGCCCAGCCATGCTCCCAGGGTGGTCAGCTCCGCCCCCGGTGTGGCCAGATACACGTCCCACAGCTTGCCCAGGTTGTTGGCCAGCAGCACCTTTTTGGCCAGACCCACGCAAAACCGCTGCACACCCAGGGCAAACCGCTCCACGGTGTGGTCCCGCTGCTCCAGCTGGGCATCCAAGTCCTTGTACTGGAGGATGGGGCCGGCGATGAGCTGAGGGAAGAGGGTGACAAAGGTACCGAAGGTGATGAGGTTCTTCTGCACCCGGGAGTCCCCCCGGTACACGTCAATGGTATAGCTCATGGTCTGGAAGGTATAGAAGGAGATGCCGATGGGCAGCTCCAGCCCCAGCTGGGGCATCACGTCCAGCCCCAGCCCCGCCAGGGAGCCGGCGATGAAATCCCAATACTTGAAAAAGCCCAGCAAAGCCAGGTTGAACACCACGGAAAGAGCCACAGCAATCTTGGCCCCCCGCTGGTTTTCCCTTTGTTTGCATCGGGTCACCACCAGGCCAAATACATAGTTGGCGGTGATGTTGACCAGCATGATGATGATATACACCGGCTCGCCCCAGCCGTAAAAAATCAGGTTTACCACCATCAGCACCAGATTTCTCCACTTCAAAGGAGAAATGTAGTACAAAAGCAGCACCATGGGCAGATATAAGAACAAAAAATAAGGGGTAGAGAATACCACGGCAGTCACCTCAGTTGACAAAATCGCTCTTTATAAGGTAACACGGGGTGCTGCCAAATGCAACACCCCGTGTGGGCCTGTTGGGTAGCCTGGCTAAATTTCTGCCAAATGCTCAAATTGTGAGGGCGCAACAGGCGGTTGACCGGAACAATTAGGCAAACAGGCCGTTGAACGCCTCCACGATGGCGTCCTTGTCCTCGCTGACGATCACGGCCACGTAGTTGCCCTTCTCCACGATCTCGGCGTTGTTCTGCCAGATCTCAATGGTCTCAGGGTAGAAGGTGCCGCCGTTGAGCATGTTGTCAATGCGGGCCTGGAAGATCTCCTTGACCTTGGCCACGTCATCGGCGTTCTTGGTCTGCACCAGCACCATCTCGGTGTTATTGATGCTCATCATGGACACGTAGGGCAGGCACTGCTCCAGGTCCAGGTCACTCAGGCCGGCGTAGCTGGTGTCCAGAATCTGCTTGCCCATGTCCTCGTTGGTGTCCAGCAGGGGGGGCATCAGCTGCTCGGAGACGTACTTCTCCGCAAAGGCGGCCAGGTCCACGGGCTCGGGAGTGGCGGTGGGCTTAGCGGCGGTGTTGCCGCAGGCAACCAGGGCGACGGCCATCATGGCGGCCATGGCAAGCGTCACGATCTTCTTCAACATGTTGCAGTTCTCCTTACTTTATATGGTTTCTAAATTTCTCTGGCGGGTCAGGCCTCCCTGTTCTCGCCGTACACTTGGACGCATGAGGCGGGCAAAAAGTTCCCTATCTGCACAAAATTTTTCACTTTCCATTTTCAGTAAGTATCTTGCAAGATGTAAAATCTTTATTTTTGTTAAATTTTATCAATAGTTAAAATATGTATTGTTAAAAAATCCACTATTTTATGCGATTTTCATAGTTTTTTCTTTGGCTCGAAAAAAAGTTATTTTTTTTGCTGTTTTCCCCATTTTTTCTCTTGTAATTTGGTTCATAAACGAATATAATGTCCATGGTTGAAGGAGGAGATTATGGTCAATATTGTTTTGGTGGAACCTGAAATTCCACAGAATTGCGGAAATATCGCTCGCACTTGTGCAGCCACCCGCTGCCATTTGCATTTGATCGAACCTCTGGGATTCGACATCAGTGAAAAAGCCGTGCGCCGGGCCGGACTGGATTACTGGCCTATGGTGGAGTTGACGGTATACCGCGATTTGGACGACTTTTTCTCCCAACATCCCCAGCCCGAGCTGTGGCTGGCCACCACAAAAGCGCCCCGGGACTACTCTGATGTGTCCTTTTCCGACGGTTGTTGGCTGTTTTTCGGCAAAGAGACCGCCGGACTACCCCAGTGGCTGCGGGAGCGCTACCGGGACCGCTGCATCCGCATCCCCATGCGGGAGGATGCCAGAAGCCTGAATCTGTCCAACTCGGTGGCCATCCTCACCTACGAGGCCTTGAAACAGCAAGGCTTTCCCGGCTTGTCCGGGAAAGGCTCGATGGCCAAGGCCGAGTAAGCCCGCCCCCGGCGGGCCGCCGCTGGTGCGGCGAAGCAGGACGGAATTCACTTCCGGCCTGCGCATATAAAATCCTCGGGGGTCCCCACAAAACAGGTTTTGTGGGGGTAGCCTGAAACAGCAGGGCTTCCCTGGTCTGTCTTGGACAGGCAGTATGGCTGAGGACGGATGATTTTTGTTCGCAATGGGATTGCGAAAGCGCAGGGTGTCCCCCACCCTGCAACCCAATTTTATATACCATTAAGGTAATATTTTCCCTGTTACTTTGAAAGGAGCCTGAACATGAACTACAACAAAAAGACTGTCAAGGATCTGGATGTAAAGGGCAAAAAGGTGCTGTGCCGCTGCGACTTCAACGTCCCCCAGGACAAGGCCACCGGTGCCATTACTGACGACAAGCGTATCGTGGCTGCTCTGCCCACTCTGAAGTACCTGCTGGAGCAGGGCGCTGCTGTCATCGCCTGCTCTCACCTGGGCAAGCCCAAGGGCGAGCGGAAGGAGTCCCTGACTCTGGCTCCTGTTGCCAAGCGCCTGAGCGAGCTGCTGGGCTGCGAGGTCATCTTCGCCAACGACACCATCGGTGAGGACGCCAAGGCCAAGGCCGCTGCTCTCCAGCCCGGTCAGATCATGCTGCTGGAGAACCTCCGCTTCGACATCCGCGAGGAGAAGAACGATCCTGAGTTCGCTAAGGCTCTGGCTGATATGGCCGACCTGTACGTGTCCGACGCTTTCGGCACCGTGCACCGCGCTCACGCCTCCACCGCTGGCGTGGCCGCTTACCTGCCCGCCGTGTCCGGCTTCCTGATCGAGAAGGAGCTGGAGATCATGGGCGGCGCTCTGGCCAACCCCAAGCGTCCCCTGGTTGCCATTCTGGGCGGCGCCAAGGTCTCTTCCAAGATCGGCGTCATCAACAACCTGCTGGACATCGCTGACACCATCATCATCGGCGGCGGCATGGCCTACACCTTCATCAAGGCTATGGGCGGCACCGTGGGCACCTCCCTGCTAGAGGAGGACCGTCTGGACTACTGCAAGGAGATGATGGCCAAGGCCAAGGAGAAGGGCGTGAAGTTCCTGCTGCCCGTGGACACTCTGTGTGCTGCTGAGTTCTCCGCTGACGCCACTCCCGAGCTGGTGGACACCATGGCCATTCCCGACGACCGCATGGGCATGGACATCGGCCCCAAGACCATCGCTCTGTTCTCCGACGCCGTGAAGGACGCCGGCACCGTGATCTGGAACGGCCCCATGGGCGTGTTCGAGTTCCCCGCTTTTGCTGAGGGCACCCGCGCTCTGGCCAAGGCTCTGGCCGAGACCAACGCCATCACCATCGTGGGCGGCGGCGACTCCGCTGCTGCTGTGGCTCAGCTGGGCTTCGCCGACAAAATGACCCACATCTCCACCGGCGGCGGCGCTTCTCTGGAGTTCCTGGAGGGCAAGGAGCTGCCCGGCGTGGCTTGCCTGCTGGACAAGTAATTAACAAAGCGTTGAGGATAGACGCATAGGGGAGCTAAACCCAAAGCGGATGGGCAAAGCCCAGGGGTGGCGCACTTACCACCCCGGGTTTGCCCGGAGTCGGCGGGTTTAGTGACCCGGCCATGCGTCCAATCCGAGCGTGACAAAAGAAGCGTTGAGGATAGACGCATAGGGGAGCTAAACCCAAAGCGGATGGGCAAAGCCCAGGGGTGGCGCACTTACCGCCCCGGGTTTGCCCGAAGTCGGCGGGTTTAGTGACCCGGCCATGCGTCCAATCCGAGCGTGACAATATGCTCGACCCCTATACAGAAAGGACGACTCAATCTTATGAACCTGAAATATCGTAAGACCATCATCGCCGGCAACTGGAAGATGAACAAGACCCTGTCCGAGACCCGCGCCTACGCCGAGGCCATCAAGCCCCAGCTGGGCAAGCACAAGTGGTGCGAAGTGGTGCTGTGTGTTCCCGCTGTGAACATCCCCGGCGCCGTGAAGCTGTTCAAGGACACCCGTCTGGCCATCGGCGGCGAGAACTGCCACTACGAGGCCTCCGGTGCTTTCACCGGTGAGGTCACCGTGGAGATGCTCAAGGAAGTGGGCGCCAAGTACGTCATCATCGGCCACTCCGAGCGCCGTCAGTACTACAACGAGACCGACCTGACCGTCAACAAGAAGGTCCACGCCGCCCTGGAGGCCGGTCTGCGTCCCATCGTGTGCGTGGGCGAGAGCCTGGAGCAGCGCGAGCTGGACGTCACCGAGGAGCTGATCACCTATCAGGTGAAGATCGCTCTGGCTGGCCTGACTGAGAGCCAGGTGCGCCGGGTGGTCATCGCCTACGAGCCCATCTGGGCCATCGGCACCGGCAAGACCGCCACTGCCGAGCAGGCTGGCGCTGTGTGCTCCCACATCCGCGGCGTGATCCGCAAGCTGTACGGCGCCCGCGTGGCCCGTGCTGTCACCATCCAGTACGGTGGCTCCATGAACGCCAAGAATGCCGCTGAGCTGCTGGCTCAGCCCGACATCGACGGCGGCCTCATCGGCGGCGCTGCCCTGAAGCCCGACGACTTCATGGCTATCATCAACGCTGCTAACCAGGAAGCGTAAGGATAGACGCATAGGGTCACTAAGCCCAGAGCGGATGGGCAAAGCCCAGGGGCGGCGCACTGACCGCACCGGGTTTGCCCGGAGTCGGCGGGCTTAGGGGCCCGGCCATGCGTCCAATCCGAGCGTGACATCACGTAAAAAGACGCATTGCCAAACAATTTGAAATAGTGAGGCTTAGTCATGAAAACTCCTACTACTCTCATCATCATGGACGGCTTCGGCATCTCCTCCTGCCAGAACAAGCCCGGAGACAACGCCATTGCCGCTGCCAAGACCCCCAATCTGGACAAGATTTTCGCTGAGAATCCCCGTTGCTGCCTGTCCGCCTCCGGCCTGGACGTGGGTCTGCCCGACGGCCAGATGGGTAACAGCGAGGTGGGCCACACCAACATCGGCGCTGGCCGCGTGGTGTTCCAGGACCTGCCCCGCATCTCTCTGGACATTGAGAAGGGTACCTTCTTCCAGAACACTGCCTACGTGGGTGCCATGGACGCCTGCAAGGAGAAGGGCACTGCCCTGCACCTGTACGGCCTGCTCAGCGACGGCGGCGTGCACTCCCACATCACCCACCTCTTCGCTCTGCTGAAGATGGCCAAGGAGCGTGGCCTGACCAAGGTCTATGTCCACTGCTTCCTGGACGGCCGTGACGTGCCCCCCTCCTCCGGCAAGAGCTACGTCGAGCAGCTCCAGGCCAAGATGAAGGAGCTGGGCGTGGGCCAGATCGCCACCGTCATGGGCCGTTTCTACGCCATGGACCGTGACAACCGCTGGGAGCGCGTGGAGCGCGCCTATCAGGCCATGGTCTACGGTGAGGCTCCCTTCTGCGCCGATGCCGCTCAGGCTGTGCAGGAGTCCTATGACAAGGGTGTCACCGACGAGTTCATGGAGCCCGTGGTGTGCACCAAGGGCGCCGAGATCGGCGAGGGCGACTCCATCATCTTCTACAACTACCGTCCTGACCGCGCTCGCGAGATCACCCGCAGCTTCGTGGACCCCGAGTTCACCGGCTTTGAGCGCAAGAAGGGCTTCTTCCACGTGCAGTACGTGTGCACCACCGAGTATGACGCCACCATGCCCAACGTGGTGGTGGCCTACCCCCGTGAGAAGCTGTCCAACATCTTCGGCGAGTATATCTCCCGCATGGGCCGCACCCAGCTGCGCATTGCTGAGACCGAGAAGTACGCTCACGTCACCTTCTTCTTCAACGGCGGCGTGGAGCAGACCTTCCCCGGCGAGGATCGCTGCCTGATCCCCTCCCCCAAGGTTGCTACCTACGACCTGCAGCCCGAGATGAGCGCTGCCGAGGTCACCGAGGAGTGCGTCAAGCGCATCGAGAGCGGCAAGTATGATGTCATCATCCTCAACTACGCCAACTGCGACATGGTGGGCCACACCGGCGTGTTTGATGCCGCTGTGAAGGCCGCCGAGGCCGTGGACACTGGCGTGGCCAAGGTTGTGGCTGCCACTGCTGCCATGGGCGGCGTGTCCATCATCACCGCCGACCACGGCAACGCCGAGCACATGCTGTCCGAGGACGGCACCCCCTTCACCGCCCACACCACCAACCTGGTGCCCTGCTGCCTGGTGGGTGCGGACGTGAAGCTGCGTGACGGCCGCCTGGCCGACCTGGCTCCCACCATGCTGGATCTCATGGGCCTGGAAAAGCCCGCTGAGATGACTGGTGAGACTCTGATCGTCCACTGAGCACCACTTTTGTGGTTATCCGGTGGGCAGTCCCTCTGGGGTCTGCCCACCTGAAGATAACATTCTCTACGATTTGAAAGGAGATTGATTCCCATGAAAAACATGATCGAAATCGTTGACGTCGTCGCTCGCGAAATTCTGGACTCCCGCGGCAACCCCACCGTTGAGGTTGAGGTGGTCCTGGAGGACAACACCGTGGGCCGTGCTGCTGTGCCCTCCGGTGCTTCCACTGGTATCTACGAGGCCTGCGAGCTGCGTGACGGCGACAAGAGCCGCTACATGGGCAAGGGTGTGGAGAAGGCTGTTGCCAACGTCAACACCGAGATTGCTGAGGCTCTGATCGGCATGAACGTTCTGGATCAGCCCGCCATTGATAAGGCCATGATCGACCTGGACGGCACCCCCAACAAGACCCGTCTGGGCGCCAACGCCATCCTGGGCGCTTCTCTGGCCTGCGCCAAGGCCGCTGCTCAGTCCCTGGGCACCAGCCTGTACAACTACATTGGCGGCGTGAACGCCAAGATCCTGCCCATGCCCATGATGAACATCCTCAACGGCGGCGCTCACGCCACCAACAACGTGGACATCCAGGAGTTCATGATCATGCCCGTGTCCGCTCCCTCCTTCCGTGAGGCTCTGCGCCGCTGCGCCGAGGTGTTCCACACCCTGAAGACCGTTCTGAAGGAGAATGGCACTCCCGCCGCTGGCGTGGGTGACGAGGGCGGCTACGCTCCCAACCTGAAGAAGGACGAGGACGCTCTGAAGGTGATCGTCCAGGCCATCGAGAAGGCCGGCTACAAGCCCGGCGAGGACTTCATGATCGCCATCGACGCCGCCGTGTCCGAGTG
Organism: Pseudoflavonifractor sp. SW1122; assembly: GCF_012027765.1. Classification (NCBI taxonomy): domain Bacteria; kingdom Bacillati; phylum Bacillota; class Clostridia; order Eubacteriales; family Oscillospiraceae; genus Pseudoflavonifractor; species Pseudoflavonifractor sp. SW1122. The sequence continues at coordinate 27,768 of NZ_SJOS01000005.1, forward strand.
GTACAACGAGGAGACCGGCTGCTACGACCTGCCCAAGGCCAAGAAGACCATGACCAAGCAGCAGATGGTCAACATGTGGAAGAAGTTCGCCGACAACTACCCCATCATCTCCCTGGAGGACGGCATGGGCGAGAACGACTGGGAAGGCTGGGGCATGCTCACCAAGGCCATCGGCGACCGCGTCCAGCTGGTTGGCGACGACCTGTTCGTGACCAACGTGTCCCGTCTGTCCACCGGCATTGAGAAGAAGGTTGCCAACGCCATCCTGATCAAGGTCAACCAGATCGGCACCCTGACCGAGACCCTGGACGCCATCCAGATGGCTAACCGCGCTGGCTACACCGCCGTCGTCTCTCACCGTTCCGGCGAGACCGAGGACACCACCATCGCTGACATCTCCGTGGCTCTCAACGCTGGCCAGATCAAGACCGGCGCTCCCAGCCGCACCGACCGTGTTGCCAAGTACAATCAGCTGCTCCGCATCGAGGAGGAGCTGGGCGATGCCGCTCAGTACCTGGGCCGCGACGCTTTCTTCAACCTGCGCTAATCGGTCATTTCCAATGACGCAAAACCCCCGGCTCTCACATGAGAGCCGGGGGTTTTTAGCATGTCGAAAAAATGCCAGCATTTTTTCGAGGAAATGCAGCGGGCTGAGAAGTGTTTTTTCGATGCGCATGTCCTCGAAAAAAACAGGATTTCAATTTATTTTCCCATCTGCGGATGGGAAAACTCTGCCGAGGGCTAGTGACAGAGGGAACGCCCTCTTCTAAAGTCCCATTTATCGGACTTCCTCTGTGGTACACTTTCATCATCAAAGAAGAACGCCTGAACCCAGGCTTGAAAGGAAGTGTCCCGCCATGTATGAGCTGGAGTATGTCAGAGGTCATGTAGAAGTGTTTTTCAACGGAGAATTCTGCTTCTCCGCCGACAATCGGCGGGAAGCGGAAGCAGAGCTGGCCATGTTACAGAGATAAAAAAACAGCAGCGAGAATGACTTCTCGCTGCTGTTTTGATGTGTCGGATTAGTGGCCGAAGTAGTAGTCCCAGGGATCGAAGTAGCCGTCCTGCATGCTGGTAGTCTGCTGGGGGGCGGGGTCCTGCTGGGTCTGGCTGTTCTGGGTGTTGTTCTTCTCCTCGTCGAAGGTGATGTTGAGGGTCAGGGTCTCACCGGATCGGTACACCTCCAGGGTGGTGCTCTCGCCGGCCTTGAACTGGTTCTTGGCGGCGTTGAGCTCGGCCACGGTGGTCACAGCGGTGTCGCCCAGCTTGGTGATGATGTCGCCCTGCTTCAGGCCTGCGGTCTCGGAACAGGAACCCTCATTGACGGCATTGACGTACACACCGGAGGGCCAACCGAAGGCCTGGGCGTAGTCCTCGGTGACTTCCACAGCGGTGATGCCCATGGAGGGACGACCGGTGACATAGCCGTACTGGATGAAGTCCTGGATCATATCAATGACATCGTTGATGGGGATGGCAAAGCCGATGCCCTCAATGGAGGCGGAGCTGGTGTCGCCGTTGTTGGAGTACTTGGCGGAGGTGATGCCCACCACACGGCCATACTGGTCAAACAGGGGGCCACCGGAGTTACCGGAGTTGATGACACAGTCAGTCTGAATCATGTTGATGATGGTGCCGTCGCTCATAGTCACGGAACGGCCCACACCGGAGACATGACCGGAGGTCTGAGAGAAGGACAGGGTGCCCAGAGCGTTGCCGATGGTGGATACCTGCTGGCCCACCACCAGGGAGTCGGAGTCGCCCAGCACCACAGGCTTCAGGCCGCTGATGCCGTCCATCTTCAGCACGGCCACGTCGTTGGTCTCCTCGCCGCCGATGAGGGTGGCGTCGTACTCTTCGCCGTTGTTCAGGGTCACCTTGATGGCGTTGGCCCCGTCAATGACGTGGTAGTTGGTGACAATGTAGCCGTCCTCGGAGAGGATGAAGCCGGAGCCGCTGGAGGTGCCGGTGTACTGCTGCCAGCCCTGCTGCACCGTCACTTGGCAGGTGACGTTGACGCAGGAGTCGGCGTAGGAGGCGTAGATCTCCTCCAGGGTCATCTCCTTGACCCCGTCCGCCTGCTGCACATTCACCTGGGTGCCCTGGGTGGTGTTCTGGTAGATGGTGGTGCCATCGGAGCTGCCGCCGCCCAGTCTGTCATAGAGGGCAGCGCCACCCAGGCCTGCGCCGCCGCCCACCAGGGCACAGCACAGGACCAGAGCCACCGCCCGGCTGGCGCCCTTCTTCTTGGGGGGCTTGGGGGAGGGGTTGACGTGGAAGTTGGAACCGGTATCGTTGTTCTCGCCGTTGGGCGTCCAGCTATATCTGTAAGCTCCGTCGTCATTGGGGCCGCTGCCCTGAACGAACTTGGGGTTCTGATTCTGATTCTCACCGTTGAAGCCGTTGGAATCCAAAGGCTGGAACCCGTTGTCGAAGCCGTTCTGGTTGTTATTATTTTCTTCAAACATATGGATCGCTCCTTGTTTTTTGATCTGAACAAAGGGTACTAAATAATTATGTCCAGATTATGACATGAATTCAAATTGATTATAAACAAACGCAAAAAATTGGCAAGGGCCTGTTGCAGCAATGCTACTTCTCAAAAATGCAAGCATTTTTTCGAGGGGATGCAGCCCGCTGCATGCATAATCGGGTCAAAGGGCGACCCGATTCCACACTGGCGGGCTGAGAAGCGTTTTTTCGATGCGCATGTCCCCGAAAAAAACAGATTTCAATTTATTTTTCCATCTGCGGATGGAAAAACTCTGCCGAGGGCTTTTTTAACGTTGCAAGATAATCTGTCCTTCTTCCATTGACATATGGGTTTTTGAGCGTCTAAAGGGCCTGTTGCAGCGATGCTGCAACAGGCCCTTGTGGTACCTTATCTCCTATGTGGAGGAGGCCTTGAAGTACATCGAGGCCAATTACAGCGAGGCCGTCACCATCCAGGACCTGGCCAACTGGCTGGGCCTGGAGCGCACCTATCTGTATCGGCTGTTCAAGTCCATGGTGGGCATGTCCCCCCAGGCCTATCTTCTGGACGTGCGCATCCGCCAGGCCTGCACCCTGCTGACCCACTCGGATTTGACCATCACCAACATCGCCCGCTCGGTGGGGTATGAGGACTCCCTGTATTTTTCCCGCCTGTTCCGCCGCAAGAAGGGCCAGACCCCCAGCCAATACCGGAGCACCCACCAGAGCCCCGGATAGAATATCGAAAAAGGGCAAAAAATACTGCAACCGGTCTCCCAACTTGGGAGGCTGGTTGCAGTATTTGTCTCTTATTTCCGGTGTCCGCTTTTCAGGATGGCGGCCACGTCGGAGGCGGCGGCGGACAGGTCCGCCATGACGGGAGAGAAGATGCCCAGCTTGGTCAGGTTGATAAACACCAGCAGCAGCAGCGGGCCCACGATCATGCCCAGCACGCCCCCCAGGAGCATACCCACATAGATGCCCACCAGGGAGAGGATGGGGGACAGCCCCGTCTGATCGCCCAGAATCTTGGGCTCGCCCAGGCGGCGGAACAGGGCGATGATGCCCCAGATGACCATGAGCTGGGCGGCGTGGGTGTAGTTCCCGGTGATGATATCCACCACCGCCCAGGGCACCATGATGGTGCCGGAGCCGATGATGGGGATGAAGTCCAGCACCGCAAAGCCCAGGGCCAGCAACAGGCCGTAGGACTGCCCGATGAAGAAAAAGCCCAGGGAGAGGATGAGAAACACCACAAAGGAGATAATCAGCTGGCTCTTCAGATAGCCGCCGAAGGCCTCCATGAAGATGCGCCGCACCTCACCGCAGAAGCTGCGGGCGGGGGCAGGCACTCGGTCGGTGATGAAAAACCGCAGCCGGGGATAGTCGGCAGTGATGAAGTAGGTGGCCATCAAAAACACGATGGTGGCCACCACAAAGGAGGACACCTGGCCCACCAGGGAGGGGGCCCGGTCCGCCACCACCTTCAGCCAGCCGGATACGTCAATGTCCCGCACCCAGGTCTCCACCAGCTGGGCCAGCCGCTCTCCGGCGTTGTAGGCTCCCCCGGGGAGCAGGTCCCCGAAGCCACCCAGCCAGTCCACCACCTCGTCCAGGTTGATGAGCACGCTGTCCACAATGCCGCCCCAGTTCTGGAACAGGGCCTGCACCTGGTCCACAGCCATCCAGGTCAGCGCCCACAGCACGCCGCCCACCAGGCCGAATACCACAATGAGCAGCGTCATGGTGATGATCCCCCGGGAGATGGACAGCTTCTTTTGCAGCCAGCGCACCAGGGGATTGAGCATCCAGGAAAGAACCAGGGCCAGTACAAAGGGGCTCAGCCACGACAGCAGCGGCAGCACACCAAAACGCAGGGCCAGCAGGGCCAGCACCAACAGCACAGCCCGCACGCCCAAACGCAGCCACAGTTCCCCCCGCTGCTTCCAGGTCAGTTGAATGGGTTCCAAACACACCACTCCTCTCCACAGGCCCGCCGTCCGTCAGAGCCCATTTGATTACGGTTGCACAAATTTTACCTTGCAAGTCATGATTATACCCCCAGTCCGCCGCATTGACAACCCCAAACCCCTCAGGTATACTAATTTAATATGATTTTAATGGGAGGAATGATCGTGGATCGTATGAAATTTCAGAGAAGCCATGTGTCTATCTTTTTGTCCTACTACAAGCCACACCTGCACCTGTTTTTGCTGGATATGGCCTGTGCGTTGGGCATCGCCCTGATCGACCTGGCTTTCCCCTATCTGTCCCGGCTGTCCATGCAGGAGCTGCTGCCCCAGAACCTGTTTGGGGCCTTCTTCGGGGTCATGGGCTGTCTGCTGGCGGCCTATCTGCTGCGGGCGGGGATGTACTACATCGTCACCTATCTGGGCCATATGATGGGCGTGCTCATTGAGGCGGATATCCGCCGGGACCTGTTTGGACACATGCAAAATCTGTCCTTCTCCTTCTATGACAAAAACCGCACGGGCCAACTGATGAGCCGGGCCACCACCGACCTGTTCGAGATCACCGAGCTGGCCCACCACGGCCCTGAGGACCTGTTCATCTCAGTGATTACCTTGGGCGGCGCCTTCTGCCTGATGCTCACCATCCAGTGGAAGCTGGCCCTCATCGTCTTTGCCGTGGTGCCCCTGTTTGTGATCTTCACCATCTTCCAGCGTCGGCGGATGATGAAGGCCTCGGTGCAGGTCAAGCAGAACATGGCGGGCATCAACGGCCAGCTGGAGTCCTCCATCTCCGGCATGCGCACCGCCAAGGCCTTCGCCAACGAGGAGCAGGAGAATCGGAAGTTCCAGCAGTCCAACAACCAGTTCAAGGGAGCCAAGCGGGACTACTACAAGGCCATGGCCACCTATATGGCGGGGCTGGAGTTCGCCCTGCCCGCCATGAACGTGCTCACCATCACCGCTGGCGGCTGGTTCATCCTCCAGGGTGAGATGAACTACATTGACCTCATTACCTTCGCTCTGTATATCTCCACCTTCCTCACCCCCGTGCGCAAGCTGGCCGCCTTTGTGGAGCAGTTCCTCAACGGCATGGCAGGCTTCAAGCGATTTGTGGAGCTGATGCGGGTGGAGCCTGCGGTGCAGGACGCCCCCGACGCCGTGGACATGGACACCGCCCGTGGCGACATTCTGGTGGACGACGTGTCCTTCTCCTACGAGGACGGGGAGACCGTGCTGGACCACGTATCCATCCACATCCCTCAGGGGGAGACGGTGGCGGTGGTGGGCCCCTCCGGGGGCGGCAAGTCCACCCTGTGCCAGCTCATCCCCCGCTTCTATGACGTCACCGGGGGCCGCATTCTGGTGGACGGCATGGATGTGCGCCACCTCACCCAGCAGTCCCTGCGCCAGAACATCGGCATCGTCCAGCAGGACGTGTTTCTCTTTGCCGGCACCATCTACGACAACATCCGCTACGGCAAGCCCGACGCCACCCAGGAAGAGATCATGGAGGCGGCAAAGCGGGCGGAAATCTACGACGATATCATGGCCATGCCCGACGGCTTCCAGACCTACGTGGGCGAGCGGGGCGTGATGCTCTCCGGCGGCCAGAAGCAGCGGGTGTCCATCGCCCGGATTTTCCTGAAAAATCCCCCCATCCTCATCCTGGATGAGGCCACCTCTGCCCTGGACTCGGTGACCGAGGCCCGCATCCAAAGCGCCTTTGACGAGTTGGCCAAGGGCCGCACCACCCTCATCATCGCCCACCGCCTGTCCACCATCCGCAACGCCCACCGCATCATTGTGGTGGATGACAACCGGATTGTGGAGGAGGGCACCCACCAGGAGCTGCTCCAGAGCGGCGGGGAGTACGCCCAGCTGTACAACGCCCAGAAGAGTGTATCCGTATGAATAAGACCGAACTATTAAACAAATTTTCCAAGGACGGGGAGCAGCGCACCCAGCTGGCCCGGGTCCTGGACCAGATGCAGCGGGCCGACACCCGGTCCATCCCCTGCGCCACCCAGTTTCTCTCCCCCGCCCTGCGGGCCAGCGTGGAGCTGCTGCTGGACGCCTGCGGCCACCCCAAGCATCGGTTCTGCGGGGGCTACGAGGACGCCGAGCGCACCGTGTGCGTCTTTCTCCCCCACTGGCAGGAGGCGGAGGACTACGTGGCAGAGGAGGAGCTGGCGGCGGTGTCCGCCGCCTTCCCCCGCCAGGCCGATCTCACCCACCGGGACATTCTGGGGGGCCTCATGGGCATCGGCATCACCCGGGAGAAGCTGGGGGACATTCTCATGGGGGACCATGAGGCCCAGATCGTGTGCCTGCGGGAGGCCCTGCCCATTGTGCTCTCCCAGTTCAGCCAGGCCGGGCGGTATCCCCTGAAGCTCCAGGAGATCCCCCTGTCCCAGCTCTCCCCCGCCCCCCAGACTGTGAAGGAGATCCACGACACCGTGGCCACCCTGCGGCTAGACGCCGTGGTGGCCTCCGGGTTCTCCCTGTCCCGGTCCAAGGCGTCCCAACTCATCACCACCGGACGGGTGTCGGTGAACCACCTGGAGTGCCTGAAAACCGACCGTCTGGTGGAAGAGGGGGACGTGCTCACCTGCCGGGGGCTGGGTAAATGTGTGTTAGCTCAGGTGGGAGGCCAGTCCCGGAAGGGACGGGTCATCCTCACCTTGCACCGCTATCTATAATGCGGAAAGGAGGAACACCCCCATGACCGAAGAGAAGATTGCCCGCATCAACGAGCTGGCTCGCCGGGTCAAGGCCGGAGAGACCTTGTCTCCCGAAGAGCTGGAGGAACGGGCGGCCCTGCGGAAAGAGTACATCGACAGCGTGAAGGCCAGCCTGGTGGGAAACCTGGAGAACACCTATCTGGTGGACGAGAAGGGCAACAAAGTGAAGCTGCCCAAGAAAAAGTGAGCTATGACGACACCCCTCTGTGCATTTCCTTTGTTGCATTTTTCCCTAATTATGCTATAATCGACTTAGTAAGTTATCACTCTGTTTTAAGATTGTGTGGGAGATACTGTGACAAGGAATAGGATAGAAGGGTATCACGGCACAACCAAGGCCAATGCCATGGACATCTTATCTCAAAACCACTTTCGCAACAGCACAAAGAACAATGAATGGCTAGGTACTGGTGTATATTTTTTCGCCTACGCCGGGCACGCTAAGTGGTGGTGTTCCCACGCTCGTTTTGCAAATTGCGAGACAGTTATTTTACAGGCAATTCTGGAATATCGTCAGGAGCAACTGCTGGATTTAGATGACCCCTCTACCCTAGCAAAAGTGAATCTGTTTGTGAAAACAGCGTTAGAACATGCAAATGAGCTGGGCCTTTCTCTGGGGATTGTGGAGTTTTCCTCCTATTCCAAAGAGAAACGATGGAATTTCACCTGTAACCTAGTGCGTAAATTGATGCCTGAAATAGGAATGATTACAAAAACCTTTTTCCCAAATCACTCCACCCCCGAGCCAACTCGCTTTCCCTGCGCACAACGACAAATTTGTGTCTCTGACCATGGTATTATTATGTCTGTATCAGAATATAAGGAGGTGTCGTGTGATGAATCTGGATTTGGCCTTATCCCGCCTGAAATCTATGAGTTCACATGATTTGGAAGCCGCTATTCGCTCGGCTATGGAGGAATCCGGGATTCCTGTTGATCCAACTCCGTGTGCATTTCATTTTGTCCCCCTTTCCATGTCCGATTGCGAAGAGGTTACACATGCTTTGGCAGTTGAGCACTTATGTTCCAGCACTCAAAATTATCCCTATCAACAGCATGCGGACATGCTCTGGATTGCTGCGTAAAGCGAGGAGCTTATATGAATCACGAGACGTCAATTCAAAATTCTCAAAGTGTGTTGCATTTGAAACAGGTCTTTTTTGATCACCTGGAGTTTGTACGCACCGGATTTCCCCATGCTTCCCAACAGGATGTAAAGGTCAAAGTAGGGACGGCAATCAATAAGCAATCTGACAATCAATACCAGGTCTCTCTAAGCGTACACGCTGATCGGCCAGGTGAGTTTCAGTCCCATGTGCAAATCAGCGCACTGTGTGAGATTCAGGACGATGATATCCGGACTGAGACGATTCTAAAGAAAAATACCGTTGCCATCCTGTTCCCCTACGTGCGCTCTGCCTTCACATTGCTCACCGCACAGCCCGGGATGGAACCTGTGGTCCTCCCCGCTTTGAACATTAACGCTCTGATCGATGAGCTGGAGCAAAAAGAATCTTGATGTTCATTTATTTCTCTTCAAAATTTTATTTGCAAACTAAAAATTGCCGTCTGCTCACGCCGAGCAGACGGCAATTTTTTGGGTTTTATTACTCGGCCACGGCCACCACGTTGGTAGCACGCACGCCCTTAGCGCCGCGGGGATCGGGCTCGGTCTCGAAAGTGACCTTCTGGCCCTCCAGCAGCTTCTTGTAGCCCTCAGCCACGATGGCGGAGAAGTGCACGAACACGTCCTCGCTGCCGTCGTCGGGGGTGATGAAGCCATAGCCCTTCTCAGCGTTGAACCATTTGACAATACCGGTCATGTGGGATTCCTCCTGAATCAAAAATTGCGGTTTTGAGGCAAAAGAGAAGCCCATCCCTTTCATGTACGAAAAGGGTGGGCGCAACAGTTCATACATCAAAACAACGTGATTATTATAGCATTGCCTCCCCAGAGGTGTCAAGAATTTTCCTGTCGCACCCTGTCTGCTCCACCCCAACATTCTCCCCCTCCGGGGTGTTGACATTTCCCCTGTCCATCAGTAGAATGTTATCTGCTCGTTTGCGAATATTATATTAATGTAAGAAGGTCTGTATCTATGTCCGTCACTTACTTCGATTATGCCGCCACCACCCCCGTCTCGCCCCAGGCCATGGAGGCCGTGATGGAGGCCCTGCAACACTTTGGCAACCCCTCCTCCCGCCATCCTCTGGGCCGGGAGGCCGCCCAGGGGGTGAAGACCCACCGGGAGACGGTGGCCAAGGCTCTGGGCTGCTCCCCCCAGGAGGTGTATTTTACCTCCTGCGGCACCGAGGGCAACAACTGGGCCATCCGCCGGGGGGTGGAGCTCAACCGCCGGAAGGGCAAGCACATCATCACCACCGCCATCGAGCACGCCGCCGTGCTGGAGACCTGCCGGGACCTGGAGCGTCAGGGTTACGAGGTGACCTACCTCAAGCCGGACCGTGAGGGCCGCATCACCCCCCAGGACCTGGCCGCCGCCCTGCGCCCCGACACCGCCCTGGTGTCCATGATGCTGGTGAACAACGAGGTTGGTTCCGTCCTCCCGGTGGCCCAGTGTGTGAAGCTGGTGAAGGCCTATGACAAGACCATTCTGTTCCACTGCGACGCCGTCCAGGGCTTTTTGAAGGTACCCTACACCATGGCGTCCCTGGGGGCGGACTTTGTGTCGGTGAGCGGCCACAAGATCGGAGCCCCCAAGGGCATTGGCGCCCTGCTGGTGAAAAAAGGCGTCCGTCTCACTCCCTACCTCACCGGAGGCGGGCAGGAGAACGGCATGCGCTCGGGCACCGAGCCCACCGCCCAGATCGCCGGGTTTGCCGCCGCCTGCCAGGCCACCATGGCCCAGACCGGCCGCCTCCAGCGCACCGCCGCCATCAAGGCCTACACCCTCCAGAAGCTGCACGAGGCGCTGCCCCAGCTGGAGGTCATCACCCAGGGGGACACCCCCCACATCTGCGCCGTCACCCTGCCCGGGTATAAGAGCGAGGTGGTGGTGCGGGTGCTGGGGGATGCGGGCATCTGCATCTCCTCCGGCTCCGCCTGCCACAAAGGCAAGCCCAGCCACGTCTTTGCTGCCCTGGGGCTGCCCAAGCCCTGGCTGGACGGGGCGCTGCGCCTGTCCTTCTCCCCCGCCTCCACCCAGGAGGAGGCGGACCGACTGGTGGCCGCTTTGAAAGAGGCCGCCGCCACCCTGTTTACCACCCTGTCCTAATCTTATCGTACTGCGAGGTCTGTTATGCGTTCCTTCTTCCGACGGGAGCCGGGCTTTTACCGCCATCTGGTGGCCCTGGCCCTCCCCATTCTCATTCAAAACCTCATTACCAACTCCCTCGGCCTGGTGGACACCTTCATGGTGGGCACCCTGGGCGAAGGCCCTCTGGCGGGCGTCACTCTGGCCAACATCCCGGTGTTTGTCATCCAGCTGATGATGTTCGGCATCCAGAGCGGCTCGGCGGTGCTCATCAGCCAATACCGGGGCAAGGGAGACTATGCCTCCATCAACCGGGTCATTGGCATCGGCATGTATGTGGCCGGGGCCATCACCCTGGTCTTTGCCCTCATCACGGGCTTTGCCACCCAGCCCTTCATGAGCCTGTTCGGCAACGACCCCGACGTCATCGCCACCGCCGCCCGCTATGCCCGCATTGTGGGCTGGTCCTACTTCTTTGACAGCTTTGTCCAGGTGTATATCGGGGCACACCGGGCCATGGGCAAGCCCAACCGAGGCATGTATATCCTGGCGGTGTCCATGCTGGGCAACACCTTCCTCAACTGGGTGTTCATCTTCGGCAACCTGGGCGCTCCCCGCATGGCTGAGGAGGGTGCCGCCCTGGCCACCCTGCTGGCCCGTATTCTCTCCTGCTCCATTGCCGTGGTGTGGGCCATCCGGGACCGTGGCTTCCGCATCCAGCCCGCCCTCTTCTTCCGCCCCGGTCTGGAGATGACCCGGCGGTTTATCCGCTTCTCCACCCCTGTCATGTGCAACGAGACCTTCTGGGGCCTGGGCACCTCCCTGTTCCCCACCATCATGGGCCACATGGACGGGTCCAAGGAGATTCTGGCCGCCTACGCCATCGCCGGCAACATCACCAACCTGTGCACGGTGGGCGTGTTCGCCATCGGCGGCACCGCCGCCATCCTGGTGGGGCAGGAGATCGGCTCGGGGCGCACCGACCAGGTGTTCCGCCTGGGGGCGCTGCTGGATGTGCTGGCCTTCATCTTCGGGCTGGTGTCGGGAGGCGTGTTCCTGCTCATCCTCTACTTCATCATCGCCCCCTACCTCTACCCTCTCTTCCACCTGTCCGCCCAGGCCGGGGACATCTGCACCATGATGCTCACGGTGGTCTTCTGCTTTATGCCCCTGCGCTCCTTTGACACCACCAATATCGTGGGGGTGCTGCGAGGCGGCGGTGACGTGCGCATGGCCACCCTCATCGACCTCTCCCCCCTGTGGCTGGCCGCCATCCCCCTGGCCGCCCTGTCCGGCCTGGTGTTCCAGCTGGGCATCTTCTGGGTGTACCTGTCCATGATGAGTGAGAACATCATCAAGTGCATCTTCGGCCTGCGCCGATTCCTCAGCGCCCAGTGGATTCACGATGTGACCATCGTGTCCTTTGAAAAAGAATAACCAAGATATGAAAAAGCCGGAGTCAGGCGAAACCTGACTCCGGCGTTTTTGAGCCTATCAGCTGCGGCGACGGCGCAGGGCAACGGTGGCGGCAGCCAGCAGGCACACAGCGGCGGCCAGAGCCACCACGTAGCCCATCAGCTGGGCGTTGTCCCCGGTCTGGGGCACGCGCTCGGGCTTCTCGGTGGTCTGGGGCTTGTCGGTGGCCCCGGGCTTCTGAGAGGCCTCGGGGGTCTCAGAGGGCTGGGGATTCTCAGCGGTGAGGCCCTCATAGGCGGCCTTCAGGGCTTCGGCGGCGGCATCCACAGTGGCCTGGTCCTCCTCGGACAGGGTCTCGTCAGACATCACAGCCTGGGCGGCAGCCAGAGCGCTGCGGAAGGCGGCCACAGACTGGGCGGTGTAGCCCTCCAGGTCGGTATCCTGGTACTGATGGATGAGGTCCTCCAGGATGGACTTGTCGGCCTTGAAGCGCTGGGCCAGGATGGCACCCAGCAGCTCGTCCACCACGGGCTGGATGTCTCCGTCCATGGCGTCCTGGTCGGCGTACACGTCCTTGGCCTTGGCCAGAGCGTCCACCAACAGCTGCCAGTTGTCGGGCATGTACTTGTCGGCGTTGTCCACCATGCCGTCGGCCCGGGTGATGAGCAGCTCCAGCATGGTCTTGTCGCCACGGGTGAAGTCCAGCATGTGGATGGCCTCCACCAGCTGGTCAAAGGCGGCGTCCACCTGGGTCTGGGTGGCGGCGGGGTCGTCCAGAACCGCCTTGGCATTCTCCATGGCGGCCTCAAACTTGGCGGCCACGGTGGGAATCAGGTTGGAAGTGTCCTGCTCCAAGGCGTAGTGGTAGGCGTACTCCAGCAGGAACTTGTCGGCCTGGCCGGGCTGCTCCTCCTTCTCCAGAGCGGCCTTGGCCTGCTCCAGGGCATCGGTGGCGGCGGCAAGGTCGGCGGGAGTGGCGGCGCTGTTGAGCAGCAGGGTCTGGGCACTCGTCAGAGCGGCCTGGAAGGCGTCCCAGCTCTCCTGGGTGTAGCCGTCATTGGTGAGGGCGGCGCACTCCTCCACCAGCTGCTCCAGAGCGGCGCGGTTGGCGGGCACCAGGGCCATGGCGGCGGCCTCCAGCTCGGCCTGGGCAGCGCTGACCTCAGCGGCAGTGGCGGAAGTGCCCTTGTCCAGAATGGCCTGGGCGTTGGTGAGGGCGGCGTCATAGCGCTCCCAGCTGTCCTGGGTGTAGTCGGCAGCCTGGAGGTTTGCCTCCACCTGGGCGTCCACAGCGGCCTGGAGGCTGCTGTTGTCCACGGTCTGGCCGCCGTACTGCTGCATCAGACGGGCGTACTCCTCAGAGGTGATGCGGATGGGGGTGCCGTGGCGGGCACGGCTGGGCATCTTGAAGGCAGTGTCGGGCTGGGCAAACTCACCGGTGGTCAGGTCATCGGTGACCAGGGGGTAATAGCCAATGCCGCCAAACTGGTCCACCAGCAGGCAGTAAGCGCCGTTGTCCTGGTCATCCTGGTTGAACTGGAAGATGGTGGGTCCCTCCACCCATTGGTTGGCGTTGAGGGAGTCGGAGGGGATGTGGGTCCACTCGCCCAGCAGGGTGTCGGCCACTTCCACGTACACGGTCTTGGTCTTGGCGCCGTAGTCGTTGGTGGCGCCGCCCTCGTTCTTGGTGTAGCGGTAGTACTTGCCGTCCTCGGAAGAGCGGATGATGGTGGTGTCAATGGAGGACTCGTCCATGTCAATGAACACCTGGGGCTCGGTGAAGGTGTAGAAGTCCCGGGTCTTGGCGTAGTACAGCCGCTGCTTGGCGTAGCCGTCCTCCTCTACCTTGGAGGCCCAGTACACCACATACTCCCCGGTGAGGGGGTCATAGGTGGCCTCGGGGGCCCAGGTACATCCGGCGTCAATGCCAGCGCTGACGGTGACCATGCGCATGTCGGACCAGTTCACCAGGTCGGTGGACTCCCACACCATCAGGGCCTGGCTGCCAGCGGTCTGAGCAGCGCCCCAGCCGTTGCCGCCATTGATCTTCAGGTCAGTGGCGATGAGGTAGAACTTGTCCCCCTCGGGAGAGCGGATGATGAAGGGATCACGGACGCCCTTCTCGCCCTTGTCGGAGGTGAGCACGGGGTTGTTGCTGTTCAGGTCGGTCCAGTTCAGGCCGTCCTGGCTGGCGGCAAAGTAGATTTGCTCGCCGTCGGAGTAGCCCTCGCCAGCAAAGTAGGTGAAGAAGTAGTCGGTGTAGTCCTCCTCGCTGATTTTCTCAGGCGCGGCCTTCACGGTAAGGGCGATGTCCTTGGTGACGGTCTGGTCGGCCAGGGTCACCTGGGCGGTGACGGTGACCACGGTGTCACTGGCGGGACGGGTGACGGTGCCGGCGGGGGTGTCGTCATAGCCCTCCACGGTGGCGGGGATGGGCTCCACGTTGACGATGTCGGCCCGGTCAGTGGTCCAGGTGATGTCCAAGCCGTTGGAAGTGGTCTCAGGCAGGGTGATATTGCCCCGCACGTCGTCCTTGTTGGGGATGTCGATGGACTCCAGGGCCTCGGTGAGCTCCTGGTCCACGTCCAGAGGCATGACAGTGACCTTCAGCTCCACGGTGTAGCTCTCACCGTCCACCTGGAAGGACACGGGGATGGTGACCTTGGTCTCCTGGCCCACCACGGCGTGGACGGTGCCGTCGGCGGCGATGACATCGGTGTTATCCCAGGTGCCCCAGGTGAGGGTCACGTTGTCCAGCTTGGTGGGGAAGGTGAGGTCGTCGGTGACGGTGTCCAGGCTGGCGTTGTCCCCCTTGACCACGTCATACAAGTCAGCCATGACCATGTCTGCCTTGTCCTCCCCGGTGGGCAGAGAGGCCTCGATCTCAGACTTGCTCAGGGCGTAGGACCAGACCTTCACGTCGGAGATGTTGGCTTTGAGCAGGGAGTCCAGGGTGTACAGGGACTTGCCGATGTAACCCATCACGTCGCCCTCGGGGAGCACGTCCTGGATGGTCTTGTCCTGGGTGACGGTGGACACCCGCTCCCCGTCCAGATACAGGCTCAGGGTGCCGCCCCGGCCCACCAGGGTCACGGTGCCGAAGCCCTCCACGTGGCCCATACCGCTGTCCACCACGGGCAGGCGGGTCTCCTTCCAGGCGCTTCCGGTGCCGGTCTTGATGGCGGCCAGGAAGTTGCCGTTGCTCTCACAGGGGTTGACGAAGATGTAGTCCCCCACGTTCTTGTCGTTCCAGTTGCCGAAGCCGTCGCCGATGGTCAGCAGCCAGTGGGCGGCGTTGGTCTGGGTGGTGACAGTGGCCTGCATGGTGAAGTTCTCACTGTCCCCAATGGCCTCGGTGATGGAGGAGGGCAGGGTGGCATAGCCCGCCCCGTCCAGCTGCCACACGGTCTGATCGCCATAGGTGACGAAGTCGCCGTCCTGGGTGTCATACAGGGTGGCGTCGTTGCCGTTGCCGGACACGTCCACCAGGGTGTTGCCCTCGTGGGTCATGTCGTAGGCGGCCACCAGCTGGCCCTCGTTGCTGCCCGGCTCTCCGGCCAGCACGGTGACGGTGATGGTCTTCTCCACGCTCTCACCGTGGATGGTGATGGTCACAGGGATGGTGACGGTGACGTCCCCGTCCACCGAGGGGGTGACCACGCCGTCAGCGTCCACCACGTCGGGGTTGCTGCTCTCCCCCCAGGTGAGGGTGGCGCTGCCCACGGTGGTGGGGAAGTACAGATCACGGGTCACTTGATCGGCGGAGGAGTTGCCGCTGAGCACTTCCGCCATGATGTCGTCCATCATCAGATCGGCCAGCACCTCCACACCGGGCATGCTGGCTTGGACCTGCTCCTGGGTCAGGGCCTCGTCATAGACCTTCATGTCCACCACATCGGCGGTGAGCATGGGGTCGGGGGCGTAGAGGGACTTTCCGATGTAGCCCAACACATCCCCGTCGGGGATGACGTCGGCCAGGTTGTAGTCGTGGTCAATGGTGGAGATGGCCACGCCGTCCAGGTAGGTGGTGACGGTCTGGTCCTCGCTGACCACGGTGAGGGTGTGGTAGCCATCGCTCCAACCCACATTGGGCACGCTGCTGCGCTTCTCGCCGCCGGCGGCCTCGTTGCCCACCTTAATGCCCGTGAGGGTCTTTCCGGCATAGCTGCCCTGGTTGGACTTGGGGCCCACAAACAGATAGTTGCCAATGCGGCCATCGCCCCAGTTGCCCACGCCATCACCGATGACCCAGGCCCACTGAGCGGAGTTGCCCCCGTCCACAGACAGGGTGATCTCCACGGCGCAGTCGTTGTCCGTCTCCGAGACCAGCCCCTGGGGCAGGGTGGCGTACTGCTTGTTGGCAAAGTGCAGCACATTGGTGTCCCCGTAGGTGGAGAAATTCCCGTCTACGGTGTTGTACAACGTGGCGTGGTTGTCATTTCCTGACACGTCCAGCAGCTGATTGCCGCTGTGGGACATGTCATAGTGGGCAGTGGGCCCCACAGGCTCCGCCGCTCGCACCGTGCCCGAGAGGGGCACCAGCGACAGGGTCATCACCGCTGCCAGGGCCGCAGATGCCGGCCGTTTCCAGTTGGTCTTCATAGCTTCCTCCTTATTTGCCAAGATTGGTATGCTTATTGTACCATAATCTGTCCATTTTGCTCAAGGGAAAGCCGGTCAACTCCGTAAATTTGTACGTACTTTACAATACAATTTTTCCGTTCCTCCCGTCTTTTTCCAGACAACCTCCACTTTTCCCGTTGTTTTTGTACGGATAAGTTGTAAGATTCCGGTAAACAGGCCAGATTGGAAACTGTGATAATGTCAAATTTCCGCCGCTGCACACAAAATCGGCTGTGGCACGCCGCCCTTGACCTGCCACAGCCGATGATGTTCTCATTCCCCTTTGTACTTTTTCCGGGTGGCCAGGCCGCCCCGGATGTGTCGCTGGGCCTTGTTGACCTCCAGCACCACCTTCACCTGCTCATACAGTGGGCGGTTGAAGGTGGGCAGCCGCTCGGACAGGTCCTTGTGCACCGTGGATTTGCTCAAGCCGAATTTCTGGGCGGCACTGCGCACCGTGCCCTTCTCTTCGATGATGTACAGTGCCATCTCGCAGGCTCGCTCTTCCATGTTCCCTTTCAAACGGCAACACTCCCTCATGGTTCTCACACGAGCATATATATGTGAGGAGGGGAACAATTATGTGGTGCCCACGTCGCTGTGTACTTTGTGCAAAAACTTGTCAAACCCCCTTGCATTTTTCGTCATTTTATAGCATAATACACAATATAAATTCCTCCGTTCCCCTGTCTCTCCAGCTTCCCTCCGATCTGGCACGCCGCAGCGGGAACCGGCGGTGTTGTTTTCCTGTGAGAGAAAGGTGGATGTTCCATGAGAAGTTCCGGTATTTTGATGCCCATTTCCGCCCTGCCCTCCCCCTATGGCGTGGGTACGCTGGGTCAAAGCGCCCGGGATTTTGTCTCCTTCCTGGTGGAGTCCGGCCAGACCTACTGGCAGATTCTCCCCATCAGCCCCACCGGGTTTGGGGATTCCCCCTATCAGTCCTTCTCCTCCTTTGCCGGCAACCCCTACTTCATTGACCTGGACGATTTGGCCCAGGAGGGGCTGCTGCTGCCCGAGGAGTTTCAGTCCCTCACCTGGGGGGAGAGTCCCACCCAGGTGGACTACGGTCTCATTTACCGCCAGCGGTTCCCCATCCTCCGCCGGGCGGTATCTCGTCTGAGCATCAAGCGGCCCCAGGAGCTGGCCGACTTCTGCCGCACCCAGCAGGAGTGGCTGGAGCCCTACGCCCAGTTTATGGCCTTCAAAGATTCCTATGATGGGGCCCCCTGGTCCCAGTGGCCCGACCCCATCCGGCTGCGCCAGCCCCAGGCGGTGGAAGAGCTGGCGGGCGAGCTGGCCGACTCCATTCTCTTCTGGAAGGGGGTACAGTTCCTCTTCTTCGCCCAGTGGAAAGCCCTGAAAGAGTACGCCAACCGCCAGGGCATCTCCATCATCGGGGACCTGCCCATCTATGTGGCCTCGGACAGCGCTGACGTGTGGGCCAATCCCCAGCAATTCCAGCTGGACGAGAATCTGTGCCCCACCGAGGTGGCCGGGTGCCCCCCTGACGGCTTCTCCGAGGACGGACAGCTGTGGGGCAATCCCCTCTTCGACTGGGAGGGCATGGCGGAAAACCGCTATGAATGGTGGATGCGCCGGGTGGCCTTCCAGTTCACCATCTATGATGTGCTGCGCATTGACCACTTCCGGGGCTTTGACTCCTACTATGCCATCCCCGCCGGGGACAAAAACGCCCGCCGGGGCCGTTGGCGTCCCGGGCCGGGCATCGCCTTTTTCAACATTCTCAAGGAGACTCTGGGAGACCGGCCCATCATCGCCGAGGACCTGGGCTTCCTCACCCCCTCGGTGCACCAGATGCTGGCCGACACCGGGTACCCCGGCATGAAGGTGCTGGAATTTGCCTTTGACCACCGGGACAGCGGGCAAAACCTGTACCTGCCCCACAACTACCCCGTCAACTGCATTGCCTATGTGGGCACCCACGACAACGACACCGCCCTGGGTTGGACCCGCACCGCCGACCCGGACGACGTGGCTGCCGCCCGGGCCTACCTGAACCTCACCCCGGAAGAGGGGGAGAACTGGGGCATGATGCGGGGCATCTGGGCCAGCGCCGCCCGGTACACCATCGTACAGATGCAGGATGTGCTGGGCCTGGGCAGTGAGGGGCGCATCAATACCCCCTCCACCACCGGAGAGAACTGGCAGTGGCGGGCCACCCCCGGCTATCTCACCCAGGAGCTGGCCCATCGGCTGTACCGGATGACCAAGCTATATGGACGGTTGCGGCCATAAATTGCATAAAAAAGGAGCGTTCCAGGCGGAACGCTCCTTTTTTACGCAATTTATGTTACATCAGAAATACCAAACAGCCGATCATATTGCAGCAGCTGGTAGTCCTTGAGGAGCTGCTCATACTGGGTGGTCTCCCAGTGGCTGTAGGCCTTGCCCTGGGTGTCAATGTAGCCCACCGAGGTGAACACGGGCAGCAGCTGCTGCACCTCCTGAAGGAACTTGCCGTACAGGTCGGTCTCAATGCCCGCATATTCCAGCAGGTACTGGCCCAGGAAGTTGAGGCTGGTCTCCTGGGGCGCGTCCTCGGCCTCCAGGGGGCGGTTGGACCAGATGACAAAGGGCACCTGGAACTTGGCCATATACTGCTCCATGGTCATGTCCGCCTGGGCCACTCCGTAGGCTTTGTCCAGGAACTCCTGCTCCAGAGAGGGGGGATGGTCTCCGAACATGACGATGATGGTAGGCTCCTCATAGGTGGAGAAGTAGTCCACCAGCAGTTTGAAATACTCGTCGGTCTTGTTGGCCAGGGTCAGATACTGCTCCGCCCGGGGGTACTGGCCGGGGCAGTCGGTGAGGGTCACTTCGGTGGGGTAGTCCGGCTCCTCATAGCCGCCGTGGTTCTGATAGGTGACGTTGAAGAGGAACAGGGGCTCCCCGGGCTCCTTGTGTTCAAACTCCCAGATGATCTGCTGGAAGTCGGTGTAATCGCTGGGGTAGGCGTGCTCGATGAGCTCGGGCACATCCATGTCCTGGCGGAACTTCATCTCGTCAAACCCCAGCAGCGGATAGGCCTTATCCCGGTTCCAGGACTTCACCTCTCCGGGGTGGAAGGCCAGGGTGCGATAGCCCAAATCCCCCAACAGGGAAGCCATGGAGGGGGTCTCCTGGGTGATGTACTGCTGATAGGGGGCGCTGCCCGAGGGCAGGAAGGCCATGGAGTTGCCTGTGAGGAACTCAAACTCGCAAGCGCTGGTGCCAGCGCCGAACACGGAGGAATAGGCGTGGCCAAAGACGGCATTGTCCAGGGACTTGATGTAGTCCATGACGCTCTCGCTGAGAGACAGGTTGCCGTAGCTCTCAAAGTCCGCCCAAGACTCGTTCATAATGGCGATGACGTTGTACTTCTCCCCGGTCTGGGTGCTGCCCTGCTGGTCGGCGGGGCCCTCCACGTGGAAGGTCAGCCCCTCCCCCTGGGCGTCCTCCACCTGGCTGAGGACGTACTTCACGTCGTCAATGGTGGCGTTGGTGGGCTGCTCCACTTCCATGTACTTGGTGTTGTCAAAAAAGGCGCTGAGGGCTCCGTCGGTGCAGTAGCCCACCATCTGCTGCCAGGTGTAGGCTCCCACCTTCATCTGCTCCAGCACGGCGGGCTGGGCAAAGATGAACATCAGGCTCAGGCCAGCCACCACCCCCGCCACACGGGGCATGATGGTCTTTCCTGTGGGCCGGAACTTGCCCCAGGTTAAGTACTTGCGCAAGAGAATGGCCGCCACCAGCAGCACGCCCAGCCACAGGTACATGTCACGGGTCAAGCTCAGCTTGTAGCTGCCGGACACCGCTGCCGCCGTCTCCAGCGCGGAGAAGTCCCAGGGGAGAATGGGGGTACCCCGGAACAGATTGACAAAGTAGTTGGCCATGCCCCATAGGGCGGACAGCAGGTGCACCACCAAGCTGCTCATCACCGGGTACCCAGTGAAGGAACACAGCAGTCCGTACACCCCGGCCAACCACAGCCCGTTGGCCGCCACTGCCATGAGCTTGACGTCTACGAACTTGGTGCCCATGATCAGCTGCATGAGATAAAACGCCGTCACGGGGGTCAGCAGCATCACGGTGAGCAGAATCCCTCTCCTTTTCTTGTCCATTTCTTTCCATTCCATCACAATTTCTCCAGGTTCCTTTCCTTTTTGCATATTCACACAGACTATACACGAATTTTACACAAAAGTCAAATTGCAAAAGGGACAAAAAATTGCCGTAGACCCTGGAAGTCTACGGCAATTCTCCTTGGATTATGAATGATTTTCCACAATTTCACCAGCCCGGTAGGCGGCCACCAGGTCCTTGAGGTCCCGGATTTGCTCCAGCAGCTGACGGCCTACATCCGTCTGCCGAATCTTCATGCGCTGTTCCATGCGCTCGAAGATTTCCGAGCTGGAGGAGATATCCCAGTTCTCATGGATGGCCCGCTCCCGGCCTGCAAAGGGCTGGTGGGAGACCAGGCGCATGAAGTTGGAGTTGTAGATAAGGGTGTACCCGGCAATGCCGGTGGTCTTCTGGTAAGCCTTGCAGAACCCGCCGTCAATGACGATGAGCTTGCCGCCCCCCTTCACCGGGCTCTCCCCCTTCTTGGACTTCACCGGGATGTGTCCGTTGATGATGTGGGAGTGGGCCCCCTCCAGGCCGAACTCATGGAGGATTTTTTCACACACCTGGGGGTCGTGGTACAGGCGATAGTAGGCATTTTTCTGCTCGGTCCAGGTGGACTCGTCGGCAATGAACCGCCGCTCGAAGGTGGTCATGCGGTCCCGGCCAAAAATGGGGCTGTTACGCCCGGCCCACAAAAACCACAAAAAGTCCATGCCGAACTGCCGCTCCGGGGAGCCCACCTTATCATAATAGGCCCTGCGGGCGGCCAGGTCGGCAAAGTCCAGAAACTCCTTGCCCCCCAGGCTGTCGCAGCCGATGGAAAAGCGCATGAACTCTCCCTCTTCGGTCATGGGAATGCAGCCGTGGAACAGCAGGTTTCCGTTGAACACCTGGTACAGGCTGCCCTTGGAGTAGAGGAAGCGGACGTGGCGCTGGAGCTTCTCGCTGTGGCGGAAGGAGCGGGTGAGCTGGTTGATGAGCTTCTCCTCTTCCGGGGTGAGGGTGTAGGGGTCGGCGGGGTCCACGGTGGGGAAGTCGGTGTCCTCCATGGCGTAGGTCTTGCCGTCCACCACCACCGTCTTGTCCTCATAGTTGATCTTGTCCAGCAGCAGCCGATCGTCCATGCGGAAGCAGGGGTTGCGCATGATCTTCTGCCCCTCCAGCTTGAAGAGAATGATGGTAATGGCCTTGTACATCTGGGCGGCCAGGCGCTTGTCCCGCTCGTTGTAGTTCTCCTCGTCCTCCCGGCTGAGCTTGACCTCAAAGCGGCTGACGTCACAGTCCTTGTACACCTCGGCGGCGAACACGGACAGGGGGCGCAGGGAGATGCCGTACCCCGTCTCGATGACATCCAGGTTGTTGTAGCGCAGGGAGTTGACCAGCACGGTGGCCACCAGGGTACGGGAGCCGGAGGCGGCGCCCATCCACAGTACGTCGTGGTTGCCCCACTGGATGTCCACGCTGTGGTGGTCCATCAGGGCGTCCAGAATGATATCTGCACCGGGGCCCCGGTCGAAGATATCCCCCACAATGTGCAGGTGGTCCACGGCCAGGCGCTTGATGAGCTGGCACAGCTGCACCAGGAAGTTCCCCGCCCGGTCCAGCTCAATGATGGTGGAGATGATATTCTCGTAGTAGTCCCGCTTGTCGGTGTCCTCGTAGTGGGTGTGGATGAGCTCATCGATGATGTAGGCATACTCTTTGGGCATGGCCTTACGCACCTTGGAGCGGGTATACTTGGAGCTGACCAGACAGCAGATTTCAATGAGGCGGTGGAAGGTCAGGCGGTACCACTCCTCCATGTCCTCCTGGTTCATGCGGCTCTGGAGCTCCTCCAGCTTCTCCCGGGGGTAGTAGATGAGGGTGGCCAGCTGGTCCCGGTCCGCCTTGGACACGCTGGTGGCAAACAGCTGGTCAATCTTCTCCCGCACCACCCCGGAGGCGGAGTTGAGGATATGCTGGAAAGCCTCGTACTCCCCGTGGACATCCGAGATGAAGTGCTCGGTGCCCTTGGGGAGGATGAGAATGGCCTGGAGGTTGATGATTTCCGTGCTGGCGGCCTGGACCGTGGGGTACTGCTTGGCCAGCATGCGCAGATAGTGCAGGTTGTCCTGTTCGCTGCCGTGGGTACTGGTATCCTGGTTCATGTCATAACCTCCTAACTGGTGTGTATGGAGTCCCGGGCCTTAGATGCGGGCCACGCCGCTGTCCCGGGCCGCCTGGGCCACAGCGGCGGCCACGGCGGGGCACACCCGCTGGTCAAAGGGAGCGGGAATGATATAGTCGGGGGTGAGCTCCTCGTCGCTGACCAGCTGGGCTAGAGCACGGGCGGCGGCCAGCTTCATCTCCTCGTTGATATCGCTGGCTCGCACGTCGAAGGCGCCCCGGAACACGCCGGGGAAGGCCAGAACGTTGTTGATCTGGTTGGGGAAGTCGCTGCGGCCGGTGCCGATGACGGCGGCCCCAGCCTCCCGGGCCAGGTCGGGCATGATCTCGGGCACGGGGTTGGCCATGGGGAAGAGGATGGGGTTGGGAGCCATGGTCTTCACCATCTCGGGAGTGACCACGCCGGGGGAGGACACACCGATGAACAGGTCGGCACCCACCATCACGTCGGCCAGGGAGCCGGACTTGTCGGCCTTGTTGGACAGCTCCAGCAGGGCCTTCTTCTCGTCGTTGAGGTCGGTGCGGGCCGAGCAGATGGCGCCCTTGCGGTCACAGATGATGGCGTCGCCCAGACCCATGGACTTCAGCAGCTTGAAAATGGCAGTGCCAGCGGCGCCAGCGCCGGAGAACACGGCGGTGATGTCCTCAATCTTCTTGTTCACCAACTTCAGGGCGTTGATGAGGGCAGCGGCCACGATGATGGCGGTGCCGTGCTGGTCGTCGTGGAAGATGGGAATGTCGCACACTTCCTTGAGCTTGCGCTCGATCTCAAAGCAGCGGGGGGCGGAGATGTCCTCCAGGTTGATGCCGCCGAAGGAGCCTGCCAGCAGGGAAACGGTGTGGACGATCTCGTCCACGTCCTTGGAGCGGATGCACAGGGGCACGGCGTTGACGTCGCCGAAGGCCTTGAACAGCACGCACTTGCCCTCCATCACCGGCATACCGGCCTCGGGGCCGATGTCGCCCAGGCCCAGCACGGCGGTGCCGTCGGTGACCACCGCCACGGTGTTCCACCGTCCGGTGAGCTCGTAGCTCTTGCTGATATCCTTCTGAATCTCCAGGCAGGGCTGGGCCACGCCGGGGGTGTAAGCCAGGGACAGGGCCTGGCGGTCCTTGACCTCCATCTTGGGCACGGCGTCCAGCTTGCCCCGCCACTGATAGTGCAGTTTCAAAGATTCTGCTGCGTAATCCATATCTCTTAAACTCCTTTTTCCACTCTTCCATCTGGGATGGAAGGAATTGTTGTGCAATAGTGATATCATATCATACCATCTTGCAAAATAAAAGAGCCATGCCCACAGTTTTCACGGCTTCATCTTGTAATTCCATGCCAAACCCTGTATAATCGTTGAGAATATATAACGTCTGAAAGGATGTCCTTATCTATGAAGCTCGGTATTGTGGGTCTGCCCAACGTGGGCAAATCGACCCTGTTCAACGCCATCACCAACGCCGGTGCGGAGAGCGCCAACTACCCCTTCTGCACCATCGACCCCAACGTGGGCATCGTAGCCGTCCCCGATGCCCGTCTGGACTGGCTCAGTGAGTTCTACAAGCCTAAGAAGACCACCCCCGCTGTGGTGGAGTTCGTGGACATCGCCGGTCTGGTGAAGGGCGCCAGCCACGGCGAGGGTCTGGGCAACAAGTTCCTGGCCAACATCCGGGAGTGCGCCGCCATTGTCCACGTGGTGCGCTGCTTTGACGACGAGAACGTCATCCACGTGGAGGGCTCCACCAACCCCATCCGGGACATTGATATCATCGACCTGGAGCTCATCATGGCCGACGTGGAGATGGCCGACCGCCGCATTGACAAGGCCACCAAGGCCGCCAAGGCAGACAAGAAGTTCCTCCACGAGGCCGAGGTATTCCAGGGCCTGCGGGACTGGCTCAACGAGGGCAAGTCCGCCCGCAGCTACCTCAGCCAGGTGGACGAGGAGGACGCCGCCCTCATCGCCACCAGCGAGCTGTTGTCCCTCAAGCCTGTCATCTACGCCGCCAACCTGGACGAGGAGGGCTTCTCCCACCCCGACCAGGTGGAGTACTATCAGCAGGTGTCCCAGCGGGCTGCCGAGGAAGGGGCCCAGTGTATCCCCGTGTGCGCCCAGCTGGAGGCAGAGATCGCCCAGCTGGACGGCGAGGAGAAGGCCATGTTCCTGGAGGACCTGGGCATCGCCCAGTCCGGTCTGGACCGTCTCATTAACGCCAGCTACACCCTGCTGGGCCTCATCTCCTACCTCACCGCCGGTGAGGACGAGTGCCGTGCCTGGACCATCGTAAACGGCACCAAGGCCCCCCAGGCCGCCGGTAAGATTCACTCCGACTTCGAGCGGGGCTTCATCCGGGCCGAGACCGTGGCCTTTGAGGACCTGAAGGCCTGCGGCTCCATGGCCGCCGCCCGAGAGAAGGGCCTGATCCGCTCCGAGGGCAAGGACTATGTGGTCAAGGACGGAGACATCATTCTCTTCCGCTTCAATGTATAATCATTTCTCGAAAACGCAAGCGTTTTCGAGAGAGGATGCAGCCCGCTGCATGCATAATCGGGTCAAAGGACGACCCGATTCCACACTGGCGGGCTGAGAAGTGTTTTTTCCGAGGCGCATGTCCTCGAAAAAACAGATTTCAATTTTTTCCCGCCTGCGGGCGGAAAACTCTGCCGAGGGCTTTTGTCAATGCAAGATCGTCACAACTCCCTGCATGGTCTTTGGCTTTTTCCATGACAATCTCGGAGGGAACACCTTGTGTTCCCTCCCGGTGTTTTTTAAGTATGGACAACACAAAGAGAAAACGAGAAGGAGAGAAGCAGATGAAACAAACCAAATCCGACACGGTATTCCAGTGGAAGGGTATCCCCCCCACAGGACAGCTCATTCCCCTGGGACTCCAGCACGTGGTGGCTGCCGTGGTGGGCATCATCACCCCCGCCATCCTCATCTCCAACACCTGTAGCCTCAGCGAGGAGCAGAAGACCCTGATGATTCAGGTCTCCCTCATCCTCACCGCCCTGGCCACCCTCCTCCAGCTGTTCCCCATCTTCGGGCGCATCGGAGCGGGCCTGCCCGTCATTATGGGCATCAGCTTTGCCTACATCCCCACCCTCCAGGCCATCGGCGCGGAGTTCGGCATCGCCACCATCCTGGGCGCGGAGATCATCGGCGGCTGTGTGGCCATCGTCTTCGGCATCTTCGTCAAGTGGATTCGCCCCCTCTTCCCGCCCCTGGTCACCGGCACCGTCATCTTCACCATCGGTCTGTCCCTCTACCCCACCGCCGTGAAGTACATGGCTGGCGGGGCTGGCACCCCTGAGTTTGGCACTCCCAAGAGCTGGCTGGTGGCTCTCATCACCCTGGTGGTGGTCATCGCCCTGACCAACTTCACCAAGGGGCTGACCAAGCTGGGCGCCATCCTCATCGGCATGATCGTGGGCTACATCATCTCCATCCCTCTGGGTCTGGTGGATTTCTCCTCCATCGGCTCCGCCCAGTGGTTCGCCCTGCCCCAGTTCATGCCCTTTGAGATCAAGTTCGTGCCCTCCGCCGCCGTGTCCCTGAGCATTGTCTACGTGGTCAACGCCGTGCAGACCATCGGCGACCTCAGCTCCACCACCATGGGCGGTCTGGACCGTATGCCCACCGACCGTGAGCTGTCCGGCGGCATCATCGGTCAGGGCGTCATGAGCGTCTTGGGTGCCTTCTTCGGCGGCCTGCCCACCGCCACCTACAGCCAGAACGTGGGCATCGTCACCGTCAACCGGGTCATCAACCGGTCCGTGTTCGCCTTGGCCTCCGGTATCCTGCTGGTGGCGGGTCTGATGCCCAAGTTCGCCTCCCTGCTCACCACCATCCCCCAGAGCGTCATCGGCGGCGCCACCATCTCCGTGTTTGCCGCCATCACCATGACCGGTATCCGCATGATCACCCAGGGCGGCTTTACTCCCCGGAAGAGCGCCGTCATGGGTCTGTCTGTGGCTATGGGCGTGGGCATCACCCAGGTGTCCGGCTGCCTGTCCGGCGCTGGCTTCCCCGGCTGGGTGAACACCGTGTTCGGCTCCTCCTCCGTGGTGGTGGCCACCATTATGGCCATCCTCCTCAACCTCATCATTCCCAAGGAAGAGGAAATCCAGAAGTAAAAGTTTTGCCGCCCGGCACAGCGCCGGGCGGCAATCTTTTTTCTTATTTACTTCCGGTAGAACCAAAGCCGCCCTCGCCCCGGACGGTGTCGTCCAGCTCCTCCTGCTGGGTGAACTGGGCGGTGAGGTAGGGGGCAATGACCAGCTGGGCAATGCGGTCGCCGCACTCCACTGTGCGGGTCTCGCCGCTGTGGTTGTGCAGGGCCACCATCAGCTCGCCCCGGTAGTCGGCATCAATGACCCCCACCTTGTTGGCGGGCGCCAGCCCCTGCTTGGTGGCAAGGCCAGACCGGGCGTACACCAGGCCCACAAAGCCCTGAGGGATGGCCAGGGCCAGCCCGGTGTGAATGAGCACCGTCTGGCCGGGAGCCACGGTGACGGGGCCGTCGGTGACGGCATACAGGTCCGCCCCGGCCGCGTCCACACTGCCATAGGTGGGCATCTTGGCCCGGGGGTCTAAGAGTTTTACCGCAACAGATTGTGTCATAAGTGGAGTCCTCCATATACAATTTCATTTATCCTATCACAAAGGCCCGGACAGGTGCAAGTCTGTCCGGGCCTTCTTGTTATTTCTGTATGGGCTGGATGGTGTGCCCGCCCTTCCACTCCACCACCTGATGGGCCTTCAGGCTGGAAGGCACGTCGATGATGCGCTGGTTGGCAGAGCCTCGGAAGCGCAGGTTTAAGTCCTTGAGCTCCTCCACAAAGCGGCCATCCACCAGCACGTCGATGAGGGAGAGCATCTCGTCGGTGTGTTCGCACCGGGCCCGGCTGTCCTGCCACAGCTCCCCGTCCAGGGTGTAGCCGGAATAGCACCAGATTTCCTTGTCCGGATACTTCTCCTTCACCCGTCTCAGGAAGGGGAGCAGCACCGCCTGGTTGGCGGGCTCGAAGGGCTCGCCGCCCAGCAGGGACAGGCCCTTGAGATAAGAGGGAGCCAGAGCCTCCAGAATCTTGTCCTCCTCCACCTGGGTGAAGGGTTGTCCATAGCAGAAGTCCCAGGCCTCCTCATTGAAGCAGCCGGGGCAGTGGTGGGTGCAGCCGGAGACGAACAGGGACACCCGGACCCCGGGGCCGTTGGCCACGTCCGCCCACTTGATGGTAGCGTAATGCATCGCTTGTCCTCTCTTACAGGTGGAGCACCCGGGACTTGATCTCCTTGGTCTTGCCCACGTTCCAGAAGTTCTCGCCCAGGTAGCCGCAGGTGCGGCGGGTGACGTTCATCTTGTTGTGGTCCTTGTTGCCACAGCTGGGGCACTCCCACTGACCTTCGTCGTTGATTTGAATCTCCCCGTCGTAGCCGCACACCTGGCAGTAATCGCTCTTGGTGTTGAACTCGGCGTACTGGATGTTGTCGTAGATGTAGCGCACCACATCCTCCAGGGCCTCCAGGTTGTGGCGCATGTTGGGCACCTCCACATAGGAGATGGCGCCGCCGGAGGAGATTTTCTGGAACTGGCTCTCAAAGTGGAACTTGGAGAAGGCGTCCACATGCTCCCGCACGTCCACATGGTAGGAGTTGGTGTAGTAGCCCTTGTCGGTGACATCCTCGATGGTGCCGTACTTCTCCTGGTCGATGCGGGCAAAGCGGTAGCACAGGCTCTCGGCGGGAGTGCCGTACAGGGCAAAGCCCAGGCCGGTCTCCTTCTTCCACCGGTCGGTGGTCTCCCGCAGGTGGCGCATCACGCGCAGGGCAAACTCCTCGCCCTCGGGGGTGGTGTGGGAGCAGCCCTTGACCAGGCGGGTCAGCTCGTACAGGCCGATGTAGCCCAGGGACAGGGTGGAGTAACCGCCCTCCAGCAGCTTGTCGATGGTCTCGCCCTTCTCCAGACGGGCGATGGCGCCGTACTGCCAGTGGATGGGGGACACGTCGGAGTGGACCCCCTTCAGGGCGTTGTGGCGGCACATGAGGGCCTCATAGCACAGCTCCAGGCGCTGGTCCAGTTCCTTCCAGAACTTGTCCTCGTCGCCGCCGGAGACAATGCCGATCTGGGGCAGGTTAATGGACACCACGCCCTGGTTGAAGCGGCCCTCGAACTTGTAGTTGCCGTTCTCGTCCTTCCAGGGGGAGAGGAAGGAGCGGCAGCCCATGGGGGAGAACACGTTGCCCTCATAGTTCTCCTTCATCTTCTTGGCGGAGATGTAGTCGGGGTACATGCGCTTGGCCGAGCACTTCACCGCCAGGCGGGTGAGGTAGTCGTACTTGCCGCCCTTGAGGCAGTTGCACTCATCCAGCACGTACACCAGCTTGGGGAAGGCGGGGGTGATGTACACGCCCTTCTCGTTCTTGATGCCCTCCAGGCGCTGAGAAAGAATCTCCTCGATGATGGCGGCGTTCTCCTCCATATAGGGGTCGTTCTCCCGCAGCACCAGGAAGAGGGTGACAAAGGGAGACTGGCCGTTGGTGGTCATGAGGGTGTTGATCTGGTACTGGATGGTCTGCACGCCGCTCTTGAGCTCGTCCTTGGTGCGGGCCTTGGCGATCTTCTCCACGGTCTCGTCGTCCAGCTCGGGAGCGGCCTCCCGTGTGCGGCGCAGGTACTTCTCATAGGTCAGACGCAGATACTTGCCCAGGTGGCTCATCTCCACGGACTGGCCGCCGTACTGGTTGGAGGCGACACAGGCGATGATCTGGGTGACGATGGTGCAGGCCACCTGGAAGCTCTTGGGGGACTCGATGAGCTTGCCGTTGATCATGGTTCCGTTGTCCAGCATGTCCCCGATGTTCACCAGGCAGCAGTTGAAGATGTGCTGGACAAAGTAGTCGGCGTCGTGGAAGTGGAGCACGCCGTCGTCGTGGGCCTTGGAGATCTTCTCCGGCAGCAGCAGACGACGGGTCAGGTCCCGGCTCACCTCACCGGCGATGTAGTCGCGCTGGGTGGAGGCGATGGCGGTGTTCTTGTTGGAGTTCTCCTCGGCCAGGTCCTTGTTGTCGTTGCGGATCAGAGCCAGGATGGACTCATCAGTGGTGTTGGCCTTGCGCACCAGAGCGCGGGTATAGCGGTAGATGATATAAGCCTTGGCCAGCTCATACTTCTCCGCCTCCATCAGGCGCTTCTCCACCATATCTTGTATGTCTTCCACCAGCAGGCGCTTGCGGTCCTTGCTGGCTACGGAGTCGGCGATGGCTTCAATGGAGGCATCGTCCATGCGATAGGGTTCCTCCACCGCCAGATTGGCCTTCTGAATGGCCACGACAATCTTGCTGCGGTCAAAGTCTACAGTGGAGCCATCTCGCTTGATTACTTTCATTTGTAACGCCCTTTCTCCCGTTATTTTTATCCTAGGGCGCATCTGAAAACAAAGAAATCGACGAATTTTCCACAAGCAACGCACAGATACGAGGCAAGAAACGCAGGAATCCTGGATGGATTCCGAGTATTTTTAACGAAGTAGCTGGCGTTGATGGTTGGAAAAGTCAAGAATTTCGACTTTTCAGATCGCCCCTAAGCGGGACAAAGCGGCGGTCGCCCCAGGTGGGACAACACACCGTCGTCATCGCATTCTATGGAATTCAGCCGCCACATCCTCCAGGGAGTCCGGGATTTCCCCTGGTCGAGTGGCGCTTAGAAAGAATACCATATCTTGTGGCTGTTGTAAATAGCGGCTTTGATTATTTCGAAATATTGTGGAGTACGGAATTTATTTCCTTCTCTGCCTCTGGGGACCGTCCCGCCCCCATTGGCATAGAATGTGGTGCACCCTGGCGGTTTCCCATGAGGAAACCCCACCTTTGAAAGGAGCGAATCACATGAACCAGAATCTTTGGCCCACCCAGTCCTGGAACGGGTCTGTCACGGCGGAGGAGTTCGCCGCCCAACAGAATTCCAGCTGTTCCAAGGGCAGCTGTACCTGCAACACCTGCAATACCTGTAACCCCTGTCCCAATCCCTGTCCCGGCCAGACCACACCCATGATCTGCTGCTGCCAGCCCATGCCCACGCCCACCTGTCCCACCCCGCAGCCGGTGGAGGAGGGCTGCTGCTGCAAGCAGTCCTTCCGGGCGGCCCTCCAGCTTTTGTGCAACAGTCAGCTGGCCACCCTGCTGGACTTCAACCAGGCCGCCTTTGTCACCGATACCTACGTGGCAGGGGCCACCATCAACACCACTCCCGCAGGCACCACCCCTTCGGATAACCTGAACACCATGTCCGGGTCCTTCCGCCGCTTCTCCCCCTGCAACTGCGACCTGCTGGAGATCTCCGCCCTGGTGAATACGCCCCCGGAGACTAGCACCGGAGTCACCGCCACCCAGGTGCCCCTGTGCCAGCTCACCGCTGTGGCCCTGCAAACCGCCACCGCCCCCGCCTCCGGGGACATCACCTCTGACCAGGCCACCGCCAACAACTTCCAGACCATTCAGAAGATCCTGTCCCAGTGCCTCACCCCCTGCCCCAACCCCTGCGGGTGCTGCGCCTGTTCCTGCGCCTGCTCCGACGACGAGTGCTGCTGCGCCGCCGGGCTGCTGTCCACCCTGTCCCAGAGCAACCTCAGCCGCAAGGTCACCATCGTGGCCGGGCCTCTGGTGCTCCAGGGGGTCACCCTGCTGGGCACCGTGGGCAACGTGCTGGTGCTGTCCAACTCTGCCAACAACCGCATCTATTTTGTGTGCGTCAACCAGATTCAGTTCCTGGCCTGACCCACCGCACTTCCCCACGAGAGGGGCCGCCCCGGCCCCTCTCGTTAGTCTTGTGAAACTTTTCACCAATTTTCCAATCTTGCATTTACAAGCCCGGACTTTTGATGTATGCTATATGTGACTACCCATGAGATACAGAAGGAGGACTGTACAACATGAGAGGTGTAGAAACCCGTATTCAGGAGATTCGCCACCGCATTTTCCGCGAGGTGGCCCGCATGGCTTATCACACCGAGTGGCCGGTGGAGAAGCGCATTGAGGAGCTGCCCTACAAGATCATTCCCGGTGAGGTGGGCAACTACCGCAACGACGTATTTCTGGAGCGCGCCATCGTCGGCGAGCGCCTGCGTCTGGCCATGGGTCTGCCCTGCCGCGGCGCTGGGGAGCACGCCCCCCTGTCCGACAACATCGAGGCCGCTGCCAAGGACGAGACCTACTACACTCCCCCGCTGATCAACATCATCAAGTTTGCCTGTAACGGCTGCGCGGAGAAGCGGGTGCACGTCACCGACGGCTGCCAGGGCTGTCTGGCTCACCCCTGCGTGGAGGTGTGCCCCAAGGACGCCATCACCCTGGACCGCTTCAATGGCCGTTCCGTCATCGACCAGGACAAGTGCATCAAGTGCGGCCGCTGCGCCGACGTGTGCGAGTACAAGGCCATCATCGTCCAGGAGCGCCCCTGCGCCAAGGCCTGCGGCATGGACGCCATCCACACCGACGCCAACGGCAAGGCTGAGATCGACTACGACAAGTGCGTCTCCTGCGGCATGTGTCTGGTCAACTGCCCCTTCGGCGCCATCGCCGACAAGTCCCAGATCTTCCAGGTCATCCGCGCCATCCAGTCCGGTGAGCGGGTGTACGCCGCCGTGGCTCCCGCCTTCGTGGGCCAGTTCGGTCCCAAGGTCACTCCCGGCAAGCTGCGTGCTGCCATGAAGGCCCTGGGCTTTGCCGACGTGTTCGAGGTGGCCATCGGCGCCGACCTGTGCTCGGTGCAGGAGGCCGAGGACTTTGTCAACGAGGTGCCTGAGAAGCTGCCCTTCATGGCCACTTCCTGCTGCCCCGCCTGGTCTGTGATGGCCAAGAAGCTGTTCCCCCAGCACGCCGACAGCGTGTCCATGGCCCTGACCCCCATGGTGCTCACCGCCCGTCTCATTAAGCAGCAGCAGCCTGAGGGCAAGGTGGTCTTCATCGGCCCCTGCGCCGCCAAGAAGCTGGAGGCCATGCGCAAGAGCGTGCGCAGCGAGGTGGACTTCGTGCTGACCTACGAGGAGATGTCCGGCATCTTCGACGCCAAGCACCTGGACCTGGAGGCCATGGAAGAGGACCCCAACGGCGTCAACGACGCCTCCACCGACGGCCGCAACTTCGCTGTGGCTGGCGGCGTGGCCAAGGCTGTGGCCAACGTCATCGCCGAGCGCTATCCCGACCGTGAGGTGAAGATCGCCAGCGCCGACGGCCTGAAGGAGTGCCGCAAGCTGCTGACTCTGGCCGCTGCCGGCAAGTACAACGGCTACCTGCTGGAGGGCATGGCCTGTCCCGGCGGCTGTGTGGCCGGCGCCGGCACCATGCAGCCTGTGAAGAAGTCCCAGGCCACCGTTGGCATCTACGCCAAGCAGGCCGGACACACCACCGCCACCGGCACCGAGCACATCAAGGAGCTGGACAAGCTGGTGGACTAATTCCCCAAACCGTACATGAAACAAGCCTGTTGCATCCATTATGGTGCAACAGGCTTGCTTTTTTGTTTTGGAGAAATTGATCTTCTCCAATTTCTCAGGCGCAACCCAGCGCCCCCGCCGGGGACGCTCCGCTGGGAGCTGGCAGCGCACTTCCAAAGGCTCCCCTGTGTAAGGGGAGCTGTCAGCCGCAAGGCTGACTGAGAGGTTGACCGTCTAACCACCTGTGGATTAGGCTTGCCAGCCTGGCGGGGACGCTTCCCGCTGGGGGTTTCTTTTGAGCGGGCAAAAGAAACCAAAACCCGCTTAGGGCTTTCCCCCCTAAGGACCTCCCTTGGGGTACGGGGCTGGAACTGCGTCAATCCTATGGCCGGCCCTGGCCCCGGTGGGGTCACATAGATGGCCTGGCAAGTCTATAGAAAGCATTTCCTTCTCTGTGAGACGGTGCCTCTGTTTCCAGGGCCTTACCCCGGTGTGCGGCGTTCTCGCCGCCGGAAACCGGGCCCCCGATCGCTGGGAACAGCGGCTCACCAGGGTAAGGCCCAGGCGGTAGAAGTACTATCTACAGAGGAGCAGGCACGATTTACAGAATGTCTACGCCATCTATGTGACCCTATCAGGCCAAGGGCCGAAAAGAGGAGGACGCAGGGGCATCCAGTACCGCGGGGTGGATTCCACAAGGCGGGGGAAGGCCCCGCCTTTGGCGATTCTTTCCCCGATTTCTCATCGGGGAGAAATCGGGCCCAGCGGAGCGTCCCCGGCTGGGGCGCAGGTTTGTACCTGTGTCATTGAAATGGGTCAATCTCTCAACAAAAAAGGTGGAAGAACCTTCCATAGGCTCTTCCACCTCTCTTATTTTGCGTATTGGCTGCGCCCAATCTTGAACAGGTCATTGCCCTGGCTATCCACGGCCACGGTGAGGGGCAGATTCTCCACCTCCATGCGCTTGACCGACTCGCAGCCCAGCTCGTCAAAGGCGATGACCTGGGCGGTCTTGATGCACTTGGCAATAAGGGCCCCGGCGCCGCCCACGGCGGCAAAGTAGCACGCCCCGTTGCGCACAATGGCGTCCACCACCGGTTGGGCCCGCTCTCCCTTGCCAATCATGGCGGTGAGCCCTAAGTCCAGCAGCCGGGGGGCAAAGCCGTCCATCCGTCCGGCAGTGGTGGGGCCGCAGGCCCCTACTGCCATGCCCTGCTGGCCCGGGGTGGGTCCGGCGTAGTAGATAACGGCGCCTTTCAGCTCAAAGGGCAGGGGCTTGCCCTCGTCCAACAGCTGGAAGATGCGCTTGTGGGCGGCATCCCGGGCGGTATAGATGGTGCCAGACAGGAGCACCCGGTCCCCCGCTCTCAGCTCTCCCAGCACCTGGGGCAGCTGGTCCGTGGTCAGTACCTTGGTCTCACTCATGGCTCTCCACCTCTTCCGCCGCTTCGCTCTGGACCTCTTCCTCCTGCGCCTGGTCTCCCTGCTCGCCCTGTTCCTGGAGTCTCTGGGCGGCCTCGTCGGCCTGGTCGAACTGGACCCCCATCTCCCCCAGCTCTCGAATCTGCTGGAAGAGGCGGTCCATCTCGGTTCTCAGGTTGCTGTATCCGCTGAGGACCTGGTCCAGCCACTGGCGGGTGTCGGTTTGAATCTTCTCCGCCTTGGTCTTGGCCTGCTCAATGGTCTCCTGGGCCTTGTGGTGGGCGTCCAGCTCCACGGTGGCCACGTAGTCCTTGAGCTGGTCGTACTTCTGGGCCATGGGCTCCATCTCGTCCACCTGGCCATGGAGGCGGCCCAGCTCCAGCCGGGCGGCGGCCAGCTTGGTCTCGGTCTGGCTCAGCTCACCCCGCAGACGGGCCAGAGCCCGGGTGGACTCCTCCAGAGAAGCCCGCACCTTGGCCTCCTCGGCGGATACGCTGCCGTGGGCCTGGCGGAGGGCATCCATTTCCTGCTGAAGCCTGCGCTCGTTCTCCCGAGCGCGCTTCAGCTCGGCCTCCACCCCTGCCATCTCGCTGCGGTGCTGGGCGGCCAGCCGATCCATGTAGTGGAGCACATCTCCCCGGTGAAAGCCTGCCAGAGAGGTGCGAAATCGTTCAATTACGGGTTCCATGTCGGTTCCCCTTTCTCAAAAATTGGCCTATCCGCCCCCTTCCCGGAACAGACCCAGCCCTTCTTTGTGGATATTTTACCACAATCCCCCACATGTGACAATGTTTTTTCCCATTGCTCTTCCACCCTGTTGTATTTTCCTTCAAGCTAGGATATAATGGGCTAGACTTTTCGGAATATAGGAATTCAAGTGACAAGGAGTATACCATATGGGAAACATCTGGCATGATATGGACCCAAAGC
The DNA here is from genome assembly GCF_012027765.1 of Pseudoflavonifractor sp. SW1122. Taxonomy (NCBI): domain Bacteria; kingdom Bacillati; phylum Bacillota; class Clostridia; order Eubacteriales; family Oscillospiraceae; genus Pseudoflavonifractor; species Pseudoflavonifractor sp. SW1122. Next base: position 63,280 of record NZ_SJOS01000005.1, read on the forward strand.
GCATCTCTCCCGAGGACTTTATCGCGGTGATTGAGATCCCCCAGGGCAGCAAGAAAAAGTATGAGCTGGACAAGGCCACAGGTATGATCATCCTGGACCGCATCCTCCACACCTCCACCCACTACCCCGCCAACTACGGCTTCATCCCCCGCACCTACGGCGACGACGGGGACCCCCTGGACGTGCTGGTGCTGTGCTCGGAGGACCTGGACCCCCTGACTCTGGTCCGCTGCTACCCCATCGGCTACATCTCCATGCTGGACGGCGGCAAGCGGGACGAGAAGATCGTGGCCATCCCCTTCAACGACCCCACCTATAACACCACCAAGGACCTGTGCGACCTGCCCGCCCACAAGTTTGACGAGATGTCCCACTTCTTCTCGGTGTACAAGGCCCTGGAGGGCAAGGAGACCGTGGCCGGAGAGGTCAACGACCGGGCCGCCGCCGTGAAGATCATTGCCGAGGCCATCTCCAACTACCGGGACACGTTCTGCTGAGCCCGGCATATCATAATCATATCATAATATAGACGAGGGAGAACGATTTCATGGATAAAATCATTACCTTTGCCGTCCCCTGCTACAATTCAGCGGCCTACATGGACCACTGTGTGGAGACCCTGCTCAAAGGGGGCGAGGACATTGAGATCATCCTGGTGGACGACGGCTCCACCAAGGATAACACGCATGAGAAGTGCGACGAGTGGGCCGCCAAGTACCCGGACATCATCCGGGCCATCCACCAGGAAAACGGCGGACACGGCGAGGGCGTCAACCAGGGCATCCGCAACGCCCGCGGCCTATATTATAAGGTGGTGGACTCCGACGACTGGCTGGACGAGACCGCCCTGCACACGGTGATGGACCAGCTGCGCCAGTTTGCCCACATGCCCGCCCCGGTGGACATGGTGGTGGCCAACTACGTCTATGAGCACGTGGAGGACAACACCCGCAAGGCGGTAAACTATAAAAACGTGTTCCCCACCGGCCGCATCTTCACCTGGGACGAGATTCGCCACTTCCGCACCTCCCAGTACCTGCTGATGCACTCGGTGATCTACCGCACCCAGCTGCTGCGGGACTGTGGTCTGGAGCTGCCCAAGCACACCTTCTATGTGGATAACATCTTTGTCTACCAGCCCCTGCCCTACGTGAAGACCATCTACTACCTCAATGTGGACCTGTACCGCTACTTCATCGGCCGGGCGGACCAGAGCGTCAACGAGTCGGTGATGGCCGGGCGCATTGACCAGCAGGTGCGGGTCACCCGCCTGATGATTGCCGCCCACGATGTGCTGGCCATCAAGGCCAGTCAGCCCCGCCTGGGCCGGTATATGCTGGGCTATCTGTCCATGATGATGACGATTTCTTCCATTTTTGCCGTGATTGCCAACACTCCAGAGTCTCTGGGGATGCGCACCGAGCTGTGGGAGTATCTGCGGCAGAAGGACCCCGCCCTCTACCGCCGCTGCCGCTACCGCGCCACCAACGCCGCCACCAACATCCCCGGTTACCAGGGCCGAAAGTTGTCTGTTTCACTCTATCGCATGGCTCGAAAAATATACAAATTTAATTGATTCGTCAATCCCTGGGAGTAGAAGCTTCTATTTCCAGGGATTTTGCATAAATTACGCAATTATTTTCCTAGCAGGATGCTACCCCTTTTCTAGTTGCAATTTTACAGAAAGATGCTATACTGTAAGGCGTTGGGGTTCAGGCTGTACACAGCAAATCCATCCCCCAACGATAAGTTAGGAGGTTACTCATTTTGCCGGACGACCCATCTATATTGCCCAAGCTTCTGGTCCTCATTGTTCTGATCTTGGTCAACGCCTTTTTCGCAGCCGCCGAGATCGCCGTCATCTCCCTATCCGAAACCAAGCTGAAAAAGCAGGCGGAGGAAGGAGATAAGAAAGCCAAGAAGCTCCTGGCCTTAACCCAGGCGCCCGACCATTTCCTCTCCGCGATTCAAATCGCCATCACCCTGGCAGGCTTCCTGTCCTCCGCCTTTGCCGCCGACAGCTTTTCCGATCCCCTTGTGCATTGGCTGGTGGCCCGAGGCGTAACCCAGATTCCCGCCGGGACCCTGAACACCATCACCGTCATCATCATCACCATCATCCTCTCCTACTTCAGCCTGGTGCTGGGCGAACTGGTGCCCAAGCGCATCGCCATGAAGAAGACGGAGGCGGTGGCCCGGATGACCGTAGGCCCTGTGTGCGTCATCGCCACGGTGTGCCGCCCCATCATCTGGTTGCTGTCCAAGTCCACCAACGGGGTGCTGCGTCTGCTGCACATCGATCCCAAGGCCGATGAGGAAGAGGTGTCCGAGGACGAGATCCGTATGATGGTGGATTTGGGCGAGGAGCGCGGCACCATTGAAACCGCCGAGAAGGAGCTCATTGAGAACATCTTTGAGTTTAACAATTCCACCGCCGAGGATGTGATGGTCCACCGTACCGACATGGTGATGATCTGGGCCGGGGACACCCCCGAAGAGATCTTGAACACCATTCGGCAGTCCGGTCTGTCCCGCTTCCCCGTCTACGAGGAAGACGCCGACGACATTGTGGGTATCTTATCCACCCGGGTCTACCTGCTCAATACCCAGCAGGCACACCCCAAGCCCCTGCGGGAGCTGCTCTACCCCGCCTACTTCGTTCCTGAATCGGTGCGCACCGACGTGCTGTTCCGGGATATGCAGAGCAAAAAGGTCCACCTGGCCATTGTGGTGGACGAATACGGCGGGACCTCTGGTCTGGTGACCATGGAGGACCTGCTGGAAGAGATCGTGGGCAACATCTACGACGAGTTCGACCCCCAGGATGAGGCCGATCTGGTCCAGTTGGACGACAACCTCTGGCAAGTTTCCGGTTCCTGTGACCTGGACCAACTGGCGCAGGCTCTGGACATCACCTTCCCCGAGGACCAGGAGTTCGATACTCTGGGCGGCCTGGTCTTTGCCCAACTGTCTGTGATTCCCTCCGATGGCGAACAGCTGGAGCTGGACGCCTACGGGCTTCACATCAAGGTGCTCAACTTCACCGACCGACGGGTGGAGCTGGCCCAAGTCTCCAAGCTCCCTCCCCAAGAGGAGGAGGCCAAACAACACTGATTTTCAGTGCTTCTATTGTAGATGAGCAGGGCTCCTGGCCTTGTTTTTCTAATAGATCTTTTAGGTATGGTGCGCCACCCCGCACCATTCCCACCCTGTAAATGACAGAACGGAGGAAACATTTCTATGCGAAAGACAAAGATTATTTGTACCCTGGGCCCTGCTTCCGACAGCGAGGAGATGATTGAGAAGCTCATCCTCACCGGCATGAACGCCGCCCGCTTCAACTTCTCTCACGGCACCCACGAGTCCCACCTGGCTGTTCTCACCCGTGTGAAGAACGTCCGGGATCGTCTGGGCTGCCCCGTGGCCACCATTCTGGACACCAAGGGCCCTGAGATTCGCATTCGTTCTTTTGCCAACGGCAAGATCGAGCTGGCCGATGGCGATACCTTCACCCTGACCACCCGCGAGGTGGACGGCGACAACACCATCGTGTCCGTGACCTACCCCAACCTGCACAACGAGGTGTCCGTGGGCACCCACCTGCTCATTGACGACGGCCTGGTGGATATCGAGGTCACCGAAATCAAGGGTCAGGACATCATCTGCAACGTGGTCACCGGCGGCCCCCTGTCCAACAACAAGTCCATCAACATCCCCAACACCCACATCTCCCTGCCCGCTCTGACCGAGAAGGACAAGAGCGATCTGAAGTTCGCCGTGGAGAACGACTTCGACTTCGTTGCCGCCTCCTTTGTGCGTCAGGCCTCCGACGTGGAGGAGATCCGTGCCGTTCTGGACTCCCACGGCGGCCAGCACATCGGCATCATCGCCAAGATCGAAAACCAGGAGGGCGTGGACAATCTGGAGGAGATCCTCAAGGTTGCCGATGGCCTGATGGTGGCCCGTGGCGACCTGGGCGTGGAGATCCCCGCTCAGGATGTGCCCGTCATCCAGAAGCGCATGATCAAGGCCGCTATCGCCCAGGGCAAGCACGTGGTCACCGCCACCCAGATGCTGGACTCCATGATCCGCAATCCCCGTCCCACCCGTGCTGAGGTGTCCGACGTGGCCAACGCCGTGTTCGACGGCACCGGCTGCGTGATGCTCTCCGGTGAGACCGCCTCCGGCAAGCACCCCGTGGAGGCCCTGCAGACCATGGTGGACATCGTCACCACCGCTGAGAACTCCACCAATTACTGGAAGCGCTTCACCAAGTCCACCGTGGACCACACCGCTTCCATCACCGATGCCATCAGCCACACCGCCTGCCTGACCGCCATGGACCTGAAGGCCTCCGCCATCCTCACCGCCACCGAGACCGGCCACACTGCCCGTATGACCACCCGGTATCGTCCCGGCTGCCTGGTGGTCGCCCTGACCACCAACGAGCGTGTCCGCCGTCAGCTGGCCATCACCTGGGGCGTGGCTCCCTTCCTGTCCGGCACCGTGGACTCCACCGACCGTCTGTTCTCTCTGTGTGTGGAATCCGCCAAGAAGGAGGGCGTTGTCCAGGAGGGTGATACCGTGGTTATCACCGCTGGCGTGCCCATCGGCAAGAGCGGCTCTACCAACCTGATCAAGGCTCAGGTGGTAAAGTAATTTTATCTCGCCATACTATAGGGGGGACGGCTTTCACCGTCCCCCCTATCTGCTATTTTTTGAATTGTAAGGCCCCTCAATTCTTCACCAGGCAAAAGCCTCCCTCCGGGAGGGAGGTGGCACGGCCAAAGGCCGTGCCGGAGGGAGCCTGTAGCAAGGGCTAATGGGCTTTTGCCGCAATGGGCGAAATCTGCCAGAGCGGCCAGGGAATTTGGTGTAAGTCTGGACTCTCTGCAAACTTGCAACCCAGCCGCCCGCTTTCTCCCTCAGTCACCTCCGGTGACAGCTCCCTCCCGGAGGGAGCCGAAAGGGCACCCCCTCAAGTTCTTGCGCAAATTGAAAGATGTGCCCTACGCACCACATTTTTATCATTGATTGAAAAGGCGGGATGTTTTTGAACATTTTCGATATTATGGGCCCCATCATGGTGGGGCCGTCCAGCTCCCACACGGCAGGCGCCGCCCGCATGGGTCGGGTGGCCCGGCATCTGCTGGGCAGCCAGCCGGTGAAAGCGGACATTCAGCTCCACGGCTCCTTTGCCGCCACTGGCTCCGGCCACGGCACCGACCGGGCCATTGTGGCGGGGCTCTTGGACCTGGCCCCCGACCATCCGGGTATCCCCCACAGCTTTGAGCTGGCCCGTCAGGCGGGTATGGCGGTGTCCATCCGCCCGGTGGACCTGCCTGGAGCTCACCCCAACACCGCCGTGCTCCACCTCACCGACCAGCAGGGCCGCACCCTCACCGTCTCCGCCTCCTCGCTGGGCGGTGGCCGCATCCGGGTCAACGCCATTGACGGCATGGAGGCCTCCTTCTCCGGGGAGCTGCCCACCCTCATCATTCGCAACCAGGACCGGCCGGGCATCGTCTCCCAGGTCAGCCAGGTGCTCTCCGACCACATGGCCAACATCGCCACCATGCAGCTCTACCGGGACCGCCGGGGCGGTCTGGCGGTGATGGTGCTGGAGTGCGACAACCACCTCTCCCCCGCTTTGGTTGAAGAACTGTCCCGTCTGGACGGAGTGGAGCGGTGTACCTATCTCAACATGGAGGGCTGCTGATATGGCTTTTCAATCCGTCGAACATCTCATAGACTGCGCCCAGCACCAGCCCCTGTGGCAGGCGGTGCTGCTGGACGACTGCCAGGACCGGGACGTCACCCAGGAAGAGAGCTTCTCCCGCATGGAGGCCCTGTGGCAGGCTATGGTGGAGTCCGTGGAGAACTACGACCCCCAGCGCCGCTCTGCCTCCGGCTTGTCCGGCGGCCAGGGCGAGAAGATGGCCCAGGCTCAAAACACCCTGTGTGGGCCAGACATGCAGCAGGTCATCGCCACCGCCTTGAAAGTGGGCGAGCACAACGCCTGTATGGGCCGCATTGTGGCCGCCCCCACCGCCGGGGCCAGCGGGGTGATGCCCGCCGTCCTCCTCCCCCTGTGGAAGCGGGAAGGCCTGTCCACCCACACCATGGTGGAGTGCCTGTACGTGGCCGCCGGGTTCGGCCAGGTCATCGCCACCCGGGCCTCCATCTCTGGGGCCGAGGGCGGCTGTCAGGCGGAGATTGGCTCCGCCTCCGGCATGGCCGCCGCCGCTCTGGTCCACGCCCGGGGCGGCTGCGCCCAGCAGATGGCCGCCGCCTGCGCCATGGCCCTGCAAAACGTGCTGGGCCTGGTGTGCGACCCGGTGGCGGGTCTGGTGGAAGTGCCCTGTGTGAAGCGCAACGTCATGGGCGCGGTCAACGCCATGGCCTGCGCCGACATGGCTCTGGCGGGCATCGTGGGCGCCATTCCCTGCGACCAGGTCATTGACGCCATGGACGCTGTGGGCCGCACCCTCCCCTCCGCACTGCGGGAGACCGGCAAGGGCGGCTTGGCCGCCACCCCCGCCGGATGGGCCATTGCCCAGCAGCAGATTACCCCCGCCCCCTGAGCAATTACAGCTTCTTCAGGTCCCCAATGACCCCCTGAATCATACTCTCCGGCACCCAGCTGGAGAGAAAGGCGGCCAGCTGCTCCAAGGTCACGGTGCGGGCCGCCCCCTTCACCGGGTGCTTGGACAGCATGGGGATTTTCCGCTGGAACACGCTGCGGCTGCGGGGATTATCCCACAGCTCTCCCAATGTAATCTGATTGTTGCGCAAGTCCATGTTTGATCACCTCACTCCCATCCTATGCGCCACACCCCCCACCTTTGACAGGAGGAATTGTCATGTCGAAACGCCATCGTTCCCCCGGCCCCAAGACACACCCCTTTGAGCGAAAGGGACTGCTGTACACGGTGTACTTTGTGCTGCGCGTGCTGGTGGTCCTCATGCTGGTGGCCGCCGTATTCAATCAAAACTACGAAAATGTGGCCCTGTGTGTCCTCACCCTGGTGCTGTTCATGCTCCCCTCCGCCTTCGAGCGGCGGCTGCGCATTGAACTGCCGGACACTCTGGAGATCATCATTCTGCTGTTTATCTTCGCCGCGGAGATTCTGGGCGAAATTCAGGACTACTACATCACCTTCCCCTACTGGGACACCATGCTCCACACCACCAACGGCTTTTTGTGCGCCGCCATTGGCTTTGCCCTGGTGGACATTCTCAACCGCACCGAACGGGTCTCTCTGAACTTGAGCCCCTTCTACATGGCAGTGGTGGCCTTCTGCTTCTCCATGACCGTGGGGGTGATGTGGGAGTTCTTCGAGTTCGCCATGGACCACTTCCTCCACTTTGACATGCAGAAAGACACCATCTTGAACGCCTTTTCCACCGTGAATCTGGACCCCAACCACGGCACCACTGCCATCATGGTGGACGGCATCCAAGACGTGATTTTGGTGATGGAGGACGGCACCCAGCGCGCCTTGGGGCTGGGCGGATACCTGGACATCGGCCTCATTGACACCATGGCTGACCTGTTCGTCAATTTCATCGGTGCTGTCATCTTCTCCATCATCGGCTTTTTCTATGTCAAGGGCCGTGGTCGCAGCCGCTTCGCCCCTCGGTTCATCCCCCAGGTCCTCCCCGAAGAAACCTCCTCCCAGGAGGAATAATCCCCCTGCATTTGGTGCATACTGCTCTTGGAATCTAAAACCAGGAGGTCAATGTCATGTACGAACAACCCAATCCCAGCATCAAATGCACCGTCTCCAGCTGTGCTCACCACAAGAACCAGTCCTGCACCCTCAACGAGATTCAGGTGGGCTGCTGCCAGAACAAGGTGGGCTGCTGCCAGGACACCGAGTGTGCGTCCTTCCAGCTGGGGACCACCAACAGCTGCCATTAAAAACTGGCGGGAAAAGGCATAGCCTTTCCCCACCGGTTTTGCACCCTGCTGCGCGCAAAGTTTGGCTGCAAAGAGCGCAGCCAAATTCACACTTGCAGGGTGAGAAGTATGTTCTCCCAGGCACATGTCCTGGGAGAACATGAATTCCAATTGCTTTCCCCGCCTGCGGGCGGGGAAACTCTGCGAAGCTAAGTCCTGGATGTGAACACACATCCAGGGCTTTTTTACATATCACCAAAATTTCATTTACATCACCACACTATTTCGGTAGAGTGTAAAATTTTTGTCCCGCTGCATTTTAGTCATTGACAAACGGAGGGAAAGGGTCTATCATGGCTTTAATAGTCTAAAGCAAATAGTTGTCAACTGCGACGATCAGGCCAGTAACCCCCTTGTCGGCAGCCCAGAGAGAAGGCGTTTGGTGCAAGTCCTTCCTGCTGTGGGTGTGGTGAATCTCCCCTGGAAGCAGTCCGGCTGAACTCTCTGAGAGAAAGTAGGCAGGATCGGCCCCCGCCGTTATCGGGATCAAGTGCCCCCTGAGTGGGGGAATTTAGGTGGTACCGCGGAGCGCAGCTTCGTCCTAATGGAGGATGAAGTTGCGTTCTTTTTCTATCCAAAGGAGGGTTTAGCATGTTAATGAGGGGTTCTCAAATTGTGATGGAGTGTCTGCTGGAGCAGGGCGTGGACACGGTGTTCGGCTATCCGGGAGGTACCATTCTCAACATTTACGATGAGTTTGAGCTCCACGGCTACAAGGACAAAATTCACCACTACCTCACCTCCCATGAGCAGGGAGCCAGCCATGCCGCCGACGGCTACGCCCGGTCCACCGGAAAGGTGGGTGTATGCTTTGCCACCTCCGGCCCCGGCGCCACCAACCTGGTCACCGGCATTGCCACCGCCTACTACGACTCCTCCCCGGTGGTGTTCATCACCTGCAACGTCAGCGAGAACCTCATCGGCAAGGACTCCTTCCAGGAGGTGGACATCACCGGTATCACCATGCCCATCACCAAGTGCAACTACCTGGTCAAGGACGTGGGTCAGCTGGCCGACGTCATCCGGGAGGCCTTCGCCATCGCCCGCTCCGGCCGGCCCGGCCCGGTGCTGGTGGATATCGCCAAGAACGTCACCGCCGCCACGGCGGACTACCAATACCTGCCCGTGTCCGAGCACCCCAACCACGGCCGCCTGGCCAACCTGATGCGGCGCACCGGCCGAGACCTGGGCACGCCGGAGCCGGACCACGGGGACATTCAGAAGCTGCTGGATTTGATTGCCCAGGCAGAACGCCCCATGGTACTGGTGGGAGGCGGCGTCATCCGCTCCCGGGGCGCCGTACCCGAGTTCCGCAAGTTCATTGAGACCCTGGACGCCCCGGTGGGCTCCACCATCATGGGCGGCGGCGCCTGTCCCGGCGACCACCCCCTGTTCACCGGCATGGTGGGTATGCACGGCTCCCACGCCTCCAACATCGCCACCACCGAGTGCGATCTGCTCATTGCCATCGGCTGCCGCTTCTCGGACCGGGTGGCCACCGACCCCGCCATCTTCGCCAAACAGGCCAAAATCGTACATATCGACATTGACCGGGCGGAGATCGACAAAAACGTCCTCACCTACCACCACATCATCGGAGACGCCCGGCGTGTGCTGGAGCTGCTCAACGCCCAGCTTCCCCCCCACGACTACACCCAGTGGAAGGCCCAGGTGTTCTCCCGCAAGGAGCTGCCCCTGAAAAAGGACGATGTGCTCCACGCCCACGAGGTGCTGGAGACCATCCAGGACCTCACCGACGGCAAGGCCATCATCGCCACCGACGTGGGCCAGCATCAGATGTGGTCCTGTCAATACTACCACTTCTCCCGCCCCGGCCAGCTGCTCACCAGCGGCGGCTTCGGCACCATGGGCTTCGGCCTGGGGGCCGCCATGGGAGCCAAGGTGGGCAACCCGGACCAGATCGTGGTCCACTGCACCGGAGACGGCTGCTTCCGCATGAACTGCCACGAGCTGGCCACCTTAGAGCACTACCACATCCCGGTGATCACCGTTATCTTCAACAACGGCACTCTGGGCATGGTTCGCCAGTGGCAGAACCTCATTTACAACAAGCGATTCTCCCAGACCGACCTGGACCGCGGCCCCGACTTTGTCAAGCTGGCCGAGGCCTACGGCCTCAAGGGCTTCCGGGCCGGAACCCAGGCGGAATTTGAAGAGGCCTTCCGTCAGGCCCTTCAGGCCGGCTGCGGCTGCGTCATCGACTGTGCCATCCGCATGGATGCCATGGTCCACCCCATGGTCAGTGCCGGTACCCCCGTCACCGACTTCATCTTGGACTGAGAGGAGGGCCACTATGAACAATCCCGTTACCCGACACACCCTGTCTGTACTGGTGGAAAACACCCCCGGCGTCCTCTCCCAGGTCTCCCGGCTCTTCTCCCGCAAGGGGTACAACATCGAGTCTCTGGCCGTGGGCACCACCGACGACCCCGAGGTGTCCCGTATCACCATTGAGGTGACCTGTGACAACCTGATGATTGAACAGATCATCAACCAACTGCGCAAGCTCTTCTGTGTCTACTCCGTGCGGCTGCTCCCCCCCGCCTCCTCCATTCGGAGGGAGCTGGTGCTCATCAAGGTCAAGGCCGAGGGCCGGGACGTGCGCAACGAGGTGATTCAGATCGCCAACATCTTCCGTGCCACCATCATCGACGTGTCCACCAAGAGCCTGACCCTGGCGGTCATCGGCCAGGAGTCCAAGGACGACGCTCTGGAAAAGCTCTTGTGTGAGTTCGGCATCCTCGAGCTGGTGCGCACCGGTATGGTGGCTTTGGAGCGCGGCGAGGCCACCATCAACGACAACGACGACAACAAAGAGACCGACGAATTTGATCTTGGTAAAAATGTGCTCTAATTTTACATATTCAACCTTCAAAGGAGTGTTTTATCATGGCTAAGATGTACTACGAAAAGGATTGCGACCTCAACTACCTCACTGGCAAGAAGATTGCCATCGTGGGCTACGGCTCCCAGGGCCACGCCCACGCCATGAATCTGCGTGATTCCGGCTGTGACGTGATCATCGGCCTGTACAAGGGCGGCAAGAGCTGGCCCGTGGCAGAGAAGGACGGCTTCACCGTCATGGAGACCGCCGAGGCCACCAAGATTGCCGATATCATCATGATCCTCATCAACGACGAGCGTCAGGCCGATATGTATAAGAAGGACATCGCCCCCTACCTCACCGCTGGCAAGGCTCTGGCCTTCGCCCACGGCTTCAACATCCACTACGGCCAGATCAAGCCCCCCGCCGACGTGGACGTGTTCATGATCGCCCCCAAGGGCCCCGGCCACACCGTCCGCTCCCAGTTCGTGGCGGGCAAGGGCGTGCCCTGCCTCATCGCCGTGGAGCAGGATGCCACCGGCAACGCCTATCAGATCGGCCTGGCCTATGCCGCTGGCATCGGCGGCGCCCGTGGCGGCGTGATGGAGACCACCTTCGCCGACGAGACCGAGACCGACCTGTTCGGTGAGCAGGCCGTGCTGTGCGGCGGCGTGGTGGAGCTGATGCGCCTGGGCTTTGAGACCCTGGTGGAGGCCGGTTACGCCCCTGAGAACGCCTACTTCGAGTGCATCCACGAGATGAAGCTGATCATCGACCTCATTAACAAGGGCGGCGTGGCCATGATGAACTACTCCATCTCCGACACCGCCGAGTATGGCGAGTACGTCTCCGGCCCCCGTGTCCTGCCCTATGAGCAGACCAAGGCCAACATGAAGGCCGTGCTCACTGACATCCAGAACGGCAAGTTCGCCGGCAACTGGATTGCCGAGAATAAGAATGGCCGCACCTTCTTCAACGCCTCCCGCCGCCAGCTGGCCCGCCACCCCATGGAGACCGTGGGCGCCGAGCTGCGTAAGAACATGCTGTGGGGCGACGACGCCGATCCCGACACCGCTTCCAACTAAAGTACATGTAAAACAGCGGCCTGACCCCCTAGGGCCAGGCCGCTGTTACTTCTCTTTTTGTTCCTCTGCCCTGGAATATCCCTGCCAGCCTGGCAGGGACGCTCCGCTGGGGTCTCTTTCTCAGCGATGAGAAAGAGACGAAAGAATCGCCAAAGGCGGGGCCTTCCCCCGCCTTGTGGAATCCACCCCGCGGTACTGGGTGGATGTGCGTCTTTCTCTGTTCGGCCCTTGGCCCGGTGGGGTCACATAGATGGCGTGGAGATTCTACCGAACGTACCTGCTTCTCTGTGTGGTTGTCCTTCTGTTGCCAGGGCCTTACCCTGGTGTGCAACTGTTCCCAGTTGCCGGAAGCCTAGCTGACGGCGGCGGGAACGCCGCTTCTCCAGGGTAGGCCCGGATATAGAAACCGCCCGGCTATAGGGCCAGCTGCCCAAGGTGGCCTGGTGTGGTGGCAGTACAAGGTGCCACAGCAAGGGTAACGGGCCGAACGTAGTCTTGACGCAGTTCCAGCCTCGTACCCCAGGGGGGTACTTAGGGGGGAACGCCCTAAGCGGGTTTTGGTTCCTTTTGCCCGTTCAAAAGGAACCCCCAGCGGGAAGCGTCCCCGCCAGGCTGGCAAGCCTGTACCCAAGGACAAATAGAACAGCACTCCCGCCATCTGCCGGATGGCTCACCCCTTCCTCTATCTATGGGAAGTTTTCCATACAAAAACTACTCAAAGGAGTTTTCCCTATGCGCTCTGATGTTGTGAAAAAAGGCATCCCCGCCGCCCCCAACCGCTCTCTGCTCTACGCCCTGGGCTACACCAAGGAGGAGCTGGAGCGGCCTCTCATCGGCGTGGTATGCTCCTATAACGAGATCGTCCCCGGCCACATGAACCTGGACAAGATCGCCGAAGCCGTCAAAGCCGGTGTCCGGGCCGCCGGAGGTACCCCCGTAGAGGTGCCCGCCATCGCCGTGTGCGATGGCATCGCCATGGGCCACGTGGGCATGAAGTACTCCCTGGTCACCCGGGACCTCATTGCCGACTCCACCGAGGCCCTGGCCATGGCCCACCAGTTCGACGGCCTGGTGATGATCCCCAACTGTGATAAGAACGTCCCCGGCCTGCTCATGGCAGCTGCCCGGGTGAACATCCCCACCATTTTCTGCTCCGGCGGCCCCATGCTGGCGGGCAAGCTGCCCGACGGTCGCCGCACCTGCCTGTCCCACATGTTTGAAGCCGTGGGCGCCTACTACGCCGACAAGCTGGACGAGGCCGGGGTGGAGGAGTACGAGAACGCCGCCTGCCCCACCTGCGGCTCCTGCTCCGGCATGTACACCGCCAACTCCATGAACTGCCTCACCGAGGCCATCGGCATGGGCCTCAGAGGCAACGGCACCATCCCCGCCGTGTGGTCCGCCCGTCTGCGTCTGGCCAAGCACGCCGGTATGCAGGTGATGGAACTGGTGAAGCGAGACATCAAGCCCCGGGATATCATGACCCCCGCAGCCTTCCACAACGCCGAGACTGTGGACATGGCCCTGGGCTGCTCCACCAACACCATGCTCCACCTGCCCGCCATCGCCCACGAGTGCGGCATTGAGCTGGATTTGGACATGTCCAACCAGATTTCTGCCAACACCCCCAACCTGTGCCACCTGGCCCCCGCCGGGGAGAGCTACATGGAGGACTTGGAGCAGGCAGGCGGCGTGTACGCCGTCATGGCCGAGCTGACCAAGAAGGGCCTTCTCAACACCGACGTGATGACCGTCACCGGCAAGACCATGGGTGAGAACCTGGCGGGCGTTGTGAACCGGGACCCGGAGACCATCCGCCCCATCGACCACCCCTACTCTGCCGACGGCGGCATCGCCGTCCTGAAGGGCAACCTGGCCCCCGAGGGCTGCGTGGTCAAGCGCTCCGCCGTGGCCCCTGAGATGATGACCCACCAGGGCCCCGCCCGGGTCTTTGACTGCGAGGACGACGCCATTGAGGCCATCTACGCCGGGAAGATCGTCCCCGGCGACGTGGTGGTCATCCGCTATGAGGGCCCCAAGGGTGGCCCCGGTATGCGGGAGATGCTCAATCCCACCTCTGCCATTGTAGGCATGGGCCTGGGCTCCTCGGTGGCCCTCATCACCGATGGCCGCTTCTCCGGTGCCACCCGTGGCGCTGCCATCGGCCACGTGTGCCCCGAGGCCGCGCAGGGCGGCCCCATCGCCCTGGTGGAGGACGGCGACCTCATCACCGTGGATATTACGGGCTGCGCCATCACCCTCCACGTGGACGAGGAGACCCTGGCCGCTCGAAAGGCCGCCTGGGTGTGCCCGCCTCCCAAGGTGACCACCGGTTATCTGGCCCGGTACGCCAAGCTGGTGACCTCCGCCAGCCGGGGCGCTGTGCTGGAGTAAGCAGCGTTTCTCTCTTCCATAATGTCAAACATGCCCGGCGCATCCTGAGGGAGCGCCGGGCATGTTCTTTCATTCCATTTCCAGATTTGGGTTGATGCGCCAGACATAGGCATCAAATTGTGGCACCGTAAAGTCGATTTCTCCGTGTGATGTGGGATAAATCATGCCCTTGCTGATGAGTTGTGCCCGGATGGGGGAGATGGAGGACACCGACTTATTCATCAGTTTCGCCACATTGGCAATGGTACAGGGGAGCTTGCCGCACTTGACCATAGCAGCGATAAATGCCTTTTCCCGTGGGGTACACCGCTGGTAGCGCACAGCGAAAAATCCCTTGTCCAGCAGCTCCCAGAACTTCGGCTCAGCCTCTTGGACATCCTCCAAGGTAATAGTGGGCTTGTCCGGAGTGACTTGCCACACAGAACTGCACATCTGCTGGATGAAATACGGATAGCCCCCTGTCTGGGCTATGATATGCTCCACAGCGGCGCTGTCATACGCCACCTCAAAGTCCTCCGCAGGCACCGTAATCGCTGCGGCAGCCTCCTCCGGTTTCAGCGGTCCCACTACTTCATACTGAAACAGCCGCTCGGCATAGGAGCACGCCTCCCCCACCTCCTGTAAAATCTTAGGAAGGCCCGCACAAAAGGCCATAATGGGCAGTCGCAGCTGATTGCAGCGGTGTAGGGCCACGATGAGACCCGCAATTTCCTCTCGTCTCAGATATTGCATCTCGTCAATAAACAGACAAATGGTGTCTCCGGAACTCTGAGCGGCCTTGCCCAGCTGGGTCATCAGATCGGTCAGGTCGTTGGAATACACCCCACTGACAAACCCCGCCTCGGGGTCCACCCCAAAGGCAACTTCCCCCTCCTCCAGCTTATACTGGATGCGAAACGCCTTCAGGAGGGCAAGAAACCTGCGGGCAAAATCCTTTGCCGTGGTCTGAAAGCTCACCTCGTGGGCAATGCGTTGTAGAGAGACCAGCAGATTCTGGGTGAATTTCCCATCCGAATCCGCCTCGATGTGGTCAAATAAAATCCCATAGCCCTCCGCACTGTTCTCGATGGTGTTGAGGAGAACGGTTTTTCCCACTCCACGTAATCCATAATAAATCATGGACTGCTGGGGATATCTTTTTTGAAGCGCCAGCAAGCTCTGCTCCGCATGGGAGATTAGCCCCTCACGCCCCGCCAAATACGAGGGCATGAATCCGGCCCCTGGCGTATAGGGATTCGAATGCGTCATGGTAAACCTCCTTCGCCACCGTAGCGATACGAATCTATTGCAAAATATACGGTTTTTTTCGCCCTGTGTTTCCTTGTTCTTCCTGAGTATAGTATACCCCTTGGGGTATGTCTCTGTCAATGGACGTTCCTCGCAAAAAGGCTGCAACAGGCACCTTCCGGGTGTCTGTTGCAGCCTTTTACACGATATTTCGCCATACGCCCCAGAGCAGAAGCACCACGGCCATGCCGCTCCACACCAGGGTCTCCCAGCGGGCGGTGGGGACGCTGCCCCGGCGGACATACACCACGGCACGATAGCCCAGCAGCCCCCCCAGAAGGGGCAGCAAAAGGAGCAGGACCGGATTGGCCTTCCAGGCCCCGGAAACGTCCAGCCGCAACAGGGCCAGACACATGCGGGTCACACCACACCCGGGACATTGTAGCCCGGTGATGGCGTGGAAGGGACAGGGAATGGACAGGTGGGTCAAGTTGACCCACAGGGCATACCCTATCCCTACCGCCGCCACCAGCAACAGCCCGGTGAGCAGGCGGCGCAGTCGCTGTCCAGGGGTCATGGTCAGACGTTGGGGGTGTACTTGTTCAGCTCGTTCTGGATGAGAGCCAGGGTGACCAAGCTAAACCCAAAAATATTGAGCACCAGGAAGATGATGGGGAAGGAACCAGGGGCCACGCCGTGGTCGGCACGGGCTGCATCCAGCTTTTCGCCCATGCTCCATGCCCAGTACAGGCCGTAAATACCACAGGTGATCAGGCTGAACACCAGAGACAACCCGCCGGAGGTTCCGGGGCGGTTGGTAACTCGGCCCACATCGTCGGTGGCCACCACGAACCAGTACATCCCGTAAATGCCGCAGGTGATGATGGACAGGACAATACACTTGGCAATGCTTCTGTTTTGACTCATGTCGATCTCTCCTTTCTCTTGCCCTCAGCATACCATAGCCCAGGTGGTTTGTCTATAAAAATCGCCCGTCAGAGGAGCTCTGACGGGCGGTATTTTCTGGGTGTTTGGACCAAATTTTCGTGCTTTAGCCCTGCTTCAGCGCCTGGGCCAGCTGGTCGGGGCAGGAGGTGGGCTTGGAGCCACAGTGGATGCCCTCCATGCGGGAGATGGCCTCCTCACAGGTCATGCCCACCAACAGGGAGGAAATACCCTGGAGGTTTCCGTTGCAGCCGCCCACCACGCGCACGGCCTTGATGACGTCGTTGTCCACGTCAATTTCCATCTCACGGGAGCAGACGCCCCGGGGGATATAGTGAATGGTTTTCATAGTCATATTCTCCTTCCTGGTGCATAGGCTTGTCTGGGGCGTATCTGAAAACAAAGGAATCGACGAATTTTCCACTAGCAACAGACAGATACAAGGCAAAAAACGCAGGAATCCTGGATGGATTCCCAGGATTTTTAACGCAGTAGCTGGCGTTGATGGTTGGACAAGTCAAGAATTCCGGCTTTTCAGATCGCCCTCAGGTCACAGAACGATCAGGCCATAGCGGTTGCTCAGTTCCCGCAGCTCCTCGGCGTCCAAGTCGCCGGTGCCGTCATAAAAGGCCCGGCCCTGGTAGTAGCGCAGGGCCTGCTCCAGCAGCTGAGGCACGTCCGACCACAGGCACAGGGCCTTGTTGACGGCGTACTGGTGCTCGGCGAAGATGTCCACGTCATCCTGCTCCAGAATGGAGATCTTCACCGCGCCCACCGGGTCGTCCTCCGCCTCAATGATGTCCTCCAGCAGCTTGGGGGTGCACTCCAGCTCCTCTCCCACGTCCACCGTGCGGGTGACAAAGCAGGGGGAGGTGCCGGTGGCACAGGGGATGACGTCGGGGTCCTTTTCCTGCACCACATAGGGGTAGGTCACCACGTCCCCGTCCACCACGTAAAACAGCGGCACACTGGCATAGCGGGACAGCTCTTCCAGCTGCTCCAGGGCCAGCTCCTTGGGACAGTTGAGGCCAAAGGCGGCGGCGCCCATGCCCTCTGCCACAAACAGGGCGGCCAGCATATGCACCCGGGTGGCGGACTCGCCCTCCTCGTTGCAGGACCAGGACACCCACAGGGGGCCGTAGCCCAGCTCTCGGGCGGCCAGAATGGCGGCCCGGCACTCGGCCATGCCGATCATGCAGTTGATGTGTACAGGGCCCTGTCCCGCCCCCAGCTGGGCACGGTACTCCTCTACCAGGTGGTCAAATTCCGCCTCTCCGGCGGGTGGCACGTCCAGCCCCAGAGGGCCGACACGCCGCTGAAATATGGGAACCGCTGCATCCATGTGTTCCATGTTGTACTCCTTCATTTTGGTTGGGTCTCAGTGTTGCTTGCGCAGTCTTTCTAAGGGGGTAGTATATCAAATTCTGTCGTCCATGGCAAGGGCATCCCCCAACAAAAGGGGGAGCAGAGGCTCGAACAAGACACCCTCCCGCACTTCGGTGCCCAGGGCGGCGGTGTAGGAGGCACAGCGGGTGATGAAGTGGGCCGCTCGGCTCACACCCCGCTCCAGGCTCTCCCCCATCACCAGGCTGCCCGTGAGCACGGCGGCAAACAGGTCCCCGGTACCCGGGTACTCCCCGGGCGCCCGCACCGCCACAGTGGTGCCGCTGGCTCCCGTGGTGTGGTCAAACCACACCGCTCCGGTATAGCCCGGCTCGGGGGTCACTCCAGTGACCACCACCGACCGCTGTCCCTGGCCGGACAGCTCCACGGCCAGGTCTTCCCCCCGCTGGTCCAGCAGAGCATCGGGAGCCAGACCCAGGAGAATGGCCGCCTCGGTGAGGTTGGGGGTGATCACCTGGGCCTTCTGGCACAGGTCCCCCATGGCCTGGGCCATCTCGGTGGTGATGGAGGTATACAGCTTGCCGTGGTCTCCCAGCACCGGGTCCACCACCACCTGGGTATTCTCCCCGGAAAGCCGCTCCACCGCCTCCATGGCCTGGTGGATTTGGGCGGCGCTGGCCATGTATCCGGTGTAAATGCCGTCAAAGCGCAGGCCCAGCTCCTCCCAGTGGCGCAGGGTGCCGTCCACCTGCCCGGTGAGGTCGGTGCGCTGGACGGGACCAAAGCCGCCGGTATGGGTGGAGAGCACCGTCCCCGGCAGGGGACAGCACTGCATGCCCATCACCGACAGCACCGGGAGAATCACCGCCAGGGAACACCGCCCATAGCAGGACAGATCGTGTATGGCCGCTACCTTTCGCATTTGCATCTACCTCATCTTCGTTTTACACACCATTATACCCTCCCCACTGGGGAGTGGCAACGGGCTTTCTTTACAAACTCGCCCGCCCTTGCTATACTGGAAAAAAGCAAAAACCACAGATTCTAAGGAGGATTTCCATGAAACAGCTCGCTTGTTTTCTCACAGCCGGCGCCATGCTCCTCACCCTGTGCG